>NZ_JBHMDO010000017.1:205376-486052 GCF_042431225.1 Paenibacillus aurantiacus
CCCCCGTCTTAAGCCATGATGTCAGGTTAAGGGGGAACGTCCTGGTGTAGATTGCGCGCGCTCCTTGATAACGACATAGGCGTCGCTTTCGCGGGGGCGGACGGCCTGCGGTCAAGCAATAACGACGTAGGCGTCGCTATCGCGGGCGCGGACGGCTTGCAGATGAGCAAACTCTTCCTAAATCCCGCGCGCTTAACCTGACGGCATTGCCGTCTTAAGAGGAACGAACATAACCAAAGCGCCAAAAGCGGGATTGTCCCTCGGCTCTCTTATTAGCCGCAGAACAATCCCGCTTATCGTAACGCTTATTCCGTTCCGGAAGGCATCGCCAGCTCCCGGCCCCAGCCCGCAGGCGTGCCGAAGTCCGGCGTACCGTCCTCCCGCCAGCCGAACGGCTGGATGAATGTGCTGCGCAGCTTCGTATCCGCCCCCGCCTCCGGAAGCGCGTGGTAGACGATCCAGTCCTCCGTTCCGTCCGGGGAGACGGTGAAGCTATTATGCCCCGTCGCATATACGCCGGCGGCGGCGGATTTGCGGAACACCGGATCCTGCGTCTTCGTCCAGGCCCCCTCCGCCATCGGATCGGACGCCTCCTCCATCGTCAGCAGGCCGAGCGCGTAATCCTCCGACCACGTCGTGCTGGCGGAATAGACGAGGAACACGCGGCCGTTCCGCTTCAGGAAGACCGGTCCCTCGTTAATCGCCATCCCGCCCTGCTTCTCCCATTCCAGCGTCGGCGCCGTCAGCAGGACCTCCGGGCCGCTCAGCGTGCACGGGTCCGTCATGCGCACGAGATACAGCGCCGAGCCGTAGTCCGGGAAGTGTCCGTAGCCCGCATAGCAGAAATACAACGTTCCGTCATGCTCCAGCACCGAACCGTCCAGGCCCGGCCGCTCCGTCGCAAGAACGCCCCGCCACGTCCATTCGCCTTCCAGCGGGTTGTCCGCTTCGTTCTCGAGCACGCATATACGGCGCGTATCGTCTCCGCCGCCGTCGTTGGCCGTGTAATAGATATACCAGCGCCCGTTCAACCGGTGAATCTCCGGCGCCCATAGATGATAGCTATACGGTCCTGGCCGCTCAGGCTGCCAGATCGTGCGCCGCTCACCGTCCGCGATACCCGCGAGCGAACGAGAACGCCACAGCGTGATGGTATCCCGCTGCGTCACCATGAAATAATAGTAACCATCGTCATGCCGGAGCACCCATGGGTCCGCGCCTGGCGACATGATCGGGTTGGTGAATGTAGCTGTCACGATCGCTATCCCTCATCTCTCTCATTCTCATATTCGTAGCGCGTGCTGTACGCCTTACCATCATACCGGGGCAGAGGACAGCCGAGTAGCCTTAATTAGATATAAAAAAGGGACGGTCGGGCAAGCCCGCCGTCCTTACTTTATTTGCCAATCTTAGCGACTTCACGGAACCCTACGAACCGCTTGGCGCGCTCATCCCACAGCCGATAACGCAGCGATTGCAGACTGAGCCGGATGCCGATCGCCGGCACGTCCCGCAGCGCTTCGTGACTCTCATGGATATGCTGCAGGCGGTAGTTGGTCGCTTGCGGCACGAGATGGTGGATATGATGGAATCCGATATTCCCCGTCAGCCATTGCAAGATCTTCGGCAGTTTATAGTAGGAGCTTCCTTGCATCGCCGCACTGACGTAATCCCACTCTGCCGCGCGCTCGAAGTACGTATCCTCGAATTGATGCTGCACATAGAAGAGCCAAATCCCCGCCATGCCCGAGACGTAGAGAATCGGCGCGTAGACGAGCAGCACTTCCTTCCAGCCAAGCAGCAAACAAAGCGTGGCGATCAGCAGCGCGATCGAGCCGTTGGTCAGATGGGTATTGAACCGCTCTTTGCGTTTGGCCCCACGCCGGTTCAGCCGATAGGCAACGAGGAAAATATAAATCGGCCCGAGGCCGAACATCACCACAGGGTTACGGTACAGACGATACGCCAACCGCTTCCAGAACGAAAGCGCCGCATACTCGTCCGTCGTCAGCGTCCAGATATCGCCCGTTCCTCTCCGGGATAAATTCCCGCTCGTCGCATGATGAACGGCGTGCTCGTTCTTCCATTGGTCGTATGGAAAAAACGTAAGAATGCCCGTAATCGTACCGATGATCGCATTGATCCGCTTGCCGGAGAAGAACGACAGATGACAGCAATCGTGGAAAATAATAAAGATCCGAACGAGGAAACCGGCGGCCACGACGCCCAGCGCCCATGTGATCCAAACCGATACCGACAAGCTCCAGTAAGCAGCGGCCCAAAGCAGAACGAACGGGATGAAGCTGTTGGCCAGCTGCCAGACGCTTCGCCGCCAATCCGATTTGCCGCGCGCCGCGATGTCCATTTTCAAACGGCTGTACTCCAGTGGTAATTTCATGTTAGGCTCCTTTAACTACGGAAAAATAGGGAATCCTTCACTACTTTACCACGACTAAGCCCGTCATAACCAATCGGATGCTAGCGGAAGTTGTCTTTTTTCGTAACAACTCGCGCAAGAAGCACGTTCAACTGCTCCGAACAGAGCAGCATGGCCGCTGCAGACGCGGCGATAAACCACGGAAAGACGCCGATGGAGATGGCGGAGGCCAGGAAGCCGAAGAGCGGAGGCAGGAAGGTGCTGCCCGTGTAGGCCATGGCCATTTGATACCCCATGATCGTCTGCGAATGACGCTTCCCGAACCGGACCGGCGTCTCGTGCAGCATGCAAGGGAAGATCGGCGCTAGACCCAAGCCGATGACGATGAGACCGACCAGCGCGAACGTCGAAGGCAGCGGCAGCAAGAGCAGCGCCGCGCCGGCCAGCGCCGTCAGTTGGCCGCCGCGGATAAGCTGGCGGTTGCCGACCTTGAACGTAATGAAGCCGGTGATGAAACGGCCCGCCGTGATGCCCAAGTAGTACAAGGACACCCACTGCGCGGCTTGCGCGGCGGACAGCTCCTTCACGCCGACCAGGAAGCTGCTCCCCCATAAGCCGACCGTCGCCTCGACGCTGCAATAGAACAGGAACGACAGCATGGCCAGTTTGACGCCTCTTACCCGAATCGGCTTCACAGGCTTGCTCTCAACCGGCGGCGCTTCCCCTTCCTCGACATGCGGCCCGCTTCCGTTCACGCCGCCGGCGCGCGCGACGCGGTCCCATAGCGGCAGCGAGAACAGCAGGATGACCACGAGCGCGAACTGGATGCCGGCGACCGTGAGGTAGCCATTGCGCCATTCGCTTTGCCCTGTAATGAATTGCGACATGATGATCGGCCCCAGCGTGGCGCCGACGCCCCAGAAACTATGCAGCCAGCTCATATGATGCGCTTTGTAATGAGCGGCGACGTAATTGTTCAAGCCCGAATCCACGGCGCCCGCGCCAAGACCGAGCGGGATGGCGAATACGAACAGCCATGCCAGCGAAGGCGCGAAGGCGTAGCCGAGCAAGGCGCCCGCCGTCATGAGGCAGCTGATCAGCGTCACTTTACCCGTGCCGAACCGATTCAGCGCGCGGCCGCTCAGCAGACTCGACGCGATCGTGCCCGCCGCGATCGTCATGAAGACAAGCCCAGCCGCCTCAAGCGGCGCGCCGAGTTCCTGCCGCATGACCGGCCAAGCGGTCCCGAGCAGCGAATCCGGAAGCCCTAAGCTGATGAATGCCAAATAAATAATGATCAAGAAAAATGTTGCCATGCCGCTCCCCCATCCATCCGTATGCGCCTAGGCTTACGCATCGGTTCCCGCTATCATGAGATCGAGCGCCAAATGCCGCAGCCCGCTCAAGTAATCCTGCTTCCAATCGCTCATCGTGAGCAGCGGCACATGCTCCCGCGGAATATACGCCGCGCTTCGCTCCGTAATCCGGGCGAGCAGCGTCTCATCCACCTCGTCGTCGCAAAACACGACCGACCGCGGATTCGTAATCGCGGCGAACGTGGCGATAAGCCGGGCGACCGCGTCGATCTGGCTTTGTCCGGTCAGCGCGACCCGGTGGCTGCGCTCCCCCTCCTGAAGCGCATCAAGGAAGGTCTGATTCTCGTACTGCGGCACGAGCGATATTTCGCCGGCGAAGTATGTGCTTCCCCGCACGACATCGCCATTGATCATAATGCCGGAACCCGGTCCGTTCTGGCCGAAATACAAGTAGACGAGCGATTCATCCTCGATCTCCATGGCCGATGCGAACCCGAGCACCGCCGCGTTCATGTCGTTCTCGACGACAACCGGGATTTGGAAGCGCGACTCGAAGGCTTCCTTCAGGTCGTAATCGTGAAAATGCGGATATGGCGGGATGAAAATAATCCGCCCGTTGCTGACCGCGCCGGGCACCCCGATCGCGATCGAGCGCAGCTTCGGGTATTTCTCGATTAACGCCTCGACATGATCGGCCAACAGCTGCGGACCCTGCTGCATGACGCTCGGCGCCGTCCCCTGCTCCTTGATGTCGCCGACGCAGTCGAAGATCGTAAAGTTCGTCTCGGTCTTCTCGACAAAGATCGCCAGACCCAGCATGTATTCGGGATCGTACGCATAGCGCTTCGCCCGTCTCCCGCCGCTTGAATCGTCATCGCCCGTGTAACGGATCTCGCCGTCCTGCTCCATTTGGGCCAGAAATTTGCTAATCGTCGGGAAGCTGATGCCCAGACGCTGGCTGAGCTCCGCCTTCGTAGCGCTGCCCATCATAATAAGCGCCGCCCGGATACGCTGGATAATCGCCTTCTTCATCTCTTTCGGCGTCATATGCATATCGTTCATCTGATTCTCAACGCCTTCCGTCGCGTAATCGCAATCGATCCACTTATTAAATAAGTTAAATAAGTCGAGATCATCTTAGCAGAAACGTAAGGATGGGGCAATATGCGACGGTGAATTTTGTGGCGGTCGCATGTGGAACAGGAACCGAACGGGGGCGCTCCTCCATGGAACGGTACTATGAAAAATAGAACTTATGCGGCGGATGCTTGCACGCCTATAATGAGTCCACGAGGTGATCGATATGTTCAACTGGCGATGGTGGGTGGGCGGATTGGCCGTACTGCTGCTCCTGTTCTCGGCTCCGCCGATCATAATGATGGGAATGGAGATTGCCCTAAGCGATAAGGTGCGCGACCATTTCGAGATCGACCGTATTTATGTCAATTCCTCGCAGCCCGGCGAGGTCGAGATATTAGGGAACGGGGCGCCGATTCCGCTCGCGGACGTCATGCTCCGCAACAGCCTTGTCCGCGATGGCGCATCAGCGGCTGTTCGAACGATGGATGACTACGCGCAAGCGATCGACCGGCCATCCGATAAGACGGCAGCTTACGTGAGAGAGTATCGCTGGAAAGAACAGTCGATCCGCGTCATGGATCAATTCCAGCCCGGCAGCGTTACGGGAGACAGCCGCGCGCAATCGCCCTTGCGGATGACGATTAACGGCGTGGATTGGTCGATGGATAGCTTGGCTGAGGTCCGTCCCGCCTACTTGGACGAGAATCGGTATCATGGATACTTCGGGATGCTGCTCGTGCGGGAGGATAGCGGGGAACGGCTCGTAATCGTCCAGCGGGTGGACGGGGTCGGATTTGATTTCAAACCGGAAACGCTGGCTTGGCGGATGCTGTACGTTGCTCCGAACGGTGACGTTACGGAAGAGCGGGTGTCTTATGGCGAATGGAAGGACCGGCCGGAGCTTGCGGATTTCGTGAATCAGTCGAGCGCATCTCCGATCTCGGTCGGTTATCGGTCCGGCATCTTGCAGGTGTGGCCGAGCCTTCTCTTCCCGCTGTTGTACCCGATCGGCAGCGCGGGGGCTGGTCTGCTGATGCTGGCCGTCATGGCCGTTTCGCTGCCGTTCAGAAGAAGCAGCTCGCGGAAGCAAGCGTCGTAACGCCACATGACGGGCGGCCCCATGGCCGCGCTATCGATTCACGAATAGCATGACCACGCCGACCGCGGCGGCAATCCATATTAGGATAAAGAGGGCGCCGACGAACCAGTTCTTCGGCTTGCCGCCCTTCATCCTCTCTTCCGCCTGCTCCCTAGCATCCGCGAGAACCGCGTCCGGCATCATTCGCAGCGCGAGCATAACGCCGAGTGGGACGAGAATTACGTCATCGAGATAGCCCAGAATCGGGATGAAGTCGGGGATGAGATCGATCGGGCTGAAGGCATACGCAACGACGCAGATGGCGATTAGCTTGGCGGGCCAGGGCGTACGGTCGTCACGGTAGGCATAATAAAGGACGAAAACTTGCTTCTTCAGCCGTCTCGCCCAGGTTTGGAGTTGCGTGAACATGTCTTGTCTCCTTGAATCTTGATAATTCATTGTAACACCTGACGGCATGAATATGCCAAGAGGCCGGCATGCGATCACCTTCGCTTGCCGGCCTTTCACGCTTGGCCGCATGTTTGGCGCAGATGGGGAATACATTGAAGTATTTGAAACTCGGGAGGACATGCAATGTCAATACCGCAGCAGACGCCATCTTTCATGAAGGGCACGTTCATTCTGTCCGTCGCCGCCTTCATCAACCGCATCCTCGGCTTCGTGAGCGGGATGTTCGTGGCCCGCGTGCTCGGCGCGGAAGGGATCGGTCTGTTGATGATCGCGCACCCGCTCGTGCCGCTGGTCATCACGATTACGGAGCTTGGCTTGCCGGTCGCGATCTCCAATCTCGTCGCCGCGGCCGACGCGCGCGGCGAGAGCGCGAAGGTGAGACAGATTCTGCGCGTCTCGCTGGCCGTCACCGGCTTCTTGAGCATCGCGCTTACGACCGTCTCCCTGCTCTGCTCCGAATGGATCGCCTCCATCCTGCTTAGCGACCAGCGCGCCTATTACGCCATGCTCGCGATTACGCCTATTGCCCCCATCGTCGCCGTGTCCGCGGTGCTGAAGGGCTACTTCCGCGGCAAACAGCGGATGCACACGATTGCCGCCTCCGACGTGCTCGAGTATTCCGTGCAGATTGCCTGCGTGCTCGCGCTCGTCCATCTGCTGATCCCGTACGGCATCGCCTATGCGGCGGCCGGCGCGATGGCGGCGTCCGTCGTCAGCGAAGCGATCAGTCTGCTGTTCCTGCTGGCGAGCTACAAGCTGCGGAGAGAGCGGCCTTCGCCTGAAGAGACATGGGTGAGCCACCTGAGAACGGGCAGCGGTACTTTCGTCGAACTGCTGCGCATCGGGCTGCCGACGACCGGGCACGGCATTATCCATTCCCTCTACGGCGCCTTCCAGCCGCTGCTCGTGACGACCAGCCTGGCGATGGCCGGCATCGGCACCGCGATGGCGACGAAGCAATTCGGCATGCTGGGCGGCTTCGCCTTCCCGCTGCTCTTCATGCCGAGTTTCATTACGCAATCGCTGTCCACCGCCCTCATTCCGGCCATTAGCGAGGCGGCGGCCAACAACAATAAGCTGCTGATGCATGAACGGATGGATCAGGCGATGCGTCTCGGGCTTGCGATCGGCGCGCCGGCGACCGTCATCCTGTTCATATGGGCGACGCCGCTCACGACGCTTATCTATAGCGCGCCGGAAGCAGGACGGCTGCTCCAGATCTTGGCGCCGATGTTCTTCCTGCATTACTTCGATGCGCCGCTTCACGCCATCCTGCTCGGTCTGGGCCGCGCCAATGCGTCGCTGTGGAATTACATCATCGCGACGATCTTCAAGATCATCGCCATCTTCGTGCTCGGCAGCGAGCTTGGCATCGTCGGCGTCGCCTATGGCATGGGCATCGGCATGGTGCTTCTAACCGTGCTGAACTTCTTCTCGATCTCAAGCTCGATCGGATTCTATTGGACGGTCCGCCCTTATGTCCAAGTCAGCTTATCCATGATCGTCATGGCGTTATGCGGCCTGATCAGCTATCGGCACTTGGAAGCGATGGGACTGCCGATGCTGTGGACCGTGATCGGATCGGCCAGCTTCTCGCTGCTCGTGTATCTCGTCTGCCTGGCGTTCACGGATTCGTGGCGACCTAGACGGAAGCTGTTTTTCTCCTGGGGGAAATAAGGGGCTCCGCCCCTTTGACCCCACTTTTGTTGCAACCTCCCCCCTTGTTGCTCCCTCCCCCTTCCCCCTCCGCCGAGGGGAACCAAAGGGCTGAGCATATGCTTCCGATGTCGTTTTCCATCCGGAAAACATTTACCTCTGGACACCACTCTTCGTGCTGGCATGTTTGTTCGCGGTCGGCTAGTTGACTTGAGCGGGGCACGCTTTTGTCCTGTCGGACAAAGCTTCAGTAGGTTTTGAATCAGGACACCACTCTTCGTGCTGGCACGTTTGTTCGCGGTCGGCGGGTCGGCTAGAGTTGGGCACGCTTTTGTCCTTCGGACAAAGCTTCAGTGGGTTTTGAAGGCCAACCTAAGACTAAAGCCTGTCAACTATAGACGTTTTTCCTTAACCTGACAGCTTTGCCCTCCAGCATCGCCAAAAAGCCGGCCGATCGTCGATACGACGAGCGGACGGCTTTGCGTTAACCTTTGATCGACCCCACATAGACGCCTCTTACGAAATACTTCTGCAGGAACGGATACACCATCAAGATTGGCAGCGTGGATACGACGATCATGCAGTACTTGACCAGCTCCCGGTACGCGGTCGCGCTGGAGGCGCTGTCGATGACGACCCCCGCGGAGCTCCCCATGTTGGTGGCCGTCGAGTCGTTGGCGACCAGAATCTCCTTCATGAGCAGCTGCAGCGGGAACAGGTCTCGGTCTTTGAGCAGCACCATCGCGTTAAACCAGGAGTTCCAGTTGCCGACGAGGTAGTAGAGGAAGATAACGGCCAGCGTCGCTTTGGAGAGCGGCAGGATGACGTGCGTCAATATTTTCGCCTGACTTGCCCCGTCGATGACCGCCGCTTCCTCCAGCTCGACCGGGAGCGCCTGGAACCCCGTCCGCAGAATGATCATGTTCCACGTGCTGATCGCCGTCGGGATGACCATCGCCCACAGATTGTTGTACAGCCCGATATCCTTCATGAGCAAGAACCACGGAATGAGCCCGCCGCCAAAGAACATCGTGATCGTAATGATGATCATAATATGCTTCTTGAAGTACAAGTCCCGCCGGGAGAGGACGAAAGCGCCCATGACCGTCATGACCATGTTGACGAAGGTCCCGAGGCCGACGTAGAGAATCGCATTCTTGTACCCGACGAGCAGGCTGTCGTCCTTGAAAATCAGCTTGTAGCCGTCGATCGTAAAGCCGAGCGGCTTCAACAGCACGCCCTTGTGCGCGACGAGGCGGGCCGGATCGCTGAACGACGCGAACACGATGTGCAGAATCGGATACAGGCAGCACACCGTCAGCAAAGTCAGCAGCACGTAGATGCCGACGTCGAACGACCGGTTGCCGAGCGTTTTGGATTTCATCGCGAATAGAGCCTCCTTCCTACCACAGGCTGACGTCGGAATGACGCTTCGCCATTTTGTTCGTCGCCCACAGCAAGCCGAAGTTCACGACGGCGCTGAGCAGCCCGACCGCGGTGGAATAGCTTAAGCTCGCTTCGCGCAAGCCGCGGCGGTAAACATAAGAGGCGATGACGTCCGCCGTATCGTATGTGAGCGGATTGTAGAGCAGGATGATCTTCTCGTAGCCGGACGACATGAGGCCGCCGATCGCGAAGATGAACAGAATCGTGATGACCGGGCTGATCTGCGGCAAGGTAATATGCCACATTTTGCGCAGCCGCCCGATGCCGTCCATCTCCGCCGCTTCGTAGAGCGCCGGGTCGATCGTGCTCATCGCCGCCAGATAGATGATGCTCTCCCAGCCGATGCTTTGCCAGATGCCGGAGAACGTATAGATCGCCCGGAAGAAATCCGAGTAGCCGAGCAGCGACGTATAATCCTTGCCCGTGATCAGCTGCAGCAGCTGGGTGACGACGCCTTCGTCCGCCGTGAAAATGTGAATCATCCCGCATACGACGACCAGCGAAATAAAATGCGGCATGTACGTGATCGTCTGCACCGTCTTCTTGAACCGGCCGTCGCGAATCTCATTGAGCAAGAGCGCGAGAATGATCGGCGCGGTAAACCCGAACACGATCCCCCACACGTTCAGCAGCAGCGTATTCTTGACGACCCGCCAGAAATACGGCCCCTGGAAAAAATCGATAAAGTGCTTGAACCCGACCCAATCGCTCTGGGCGAAGCCGAGCAGCGGCTTGAAATCCTTGAAGGCGATCAGCACGCCCCACATCGGACCGTAGCAAAAAATAATGAACCACGCCAGCACCGGGACGGCCAGCAAGTACGCGAACCAGTTCTTCTTCACATCTTTGCGGATGAGCGCGGATCGCTTGAACTTCGGCTTGGTCGGCCTGGTCGGCTTCGTCGCCGCCGTCTGGCTGCCCGGCTGTTGCAGCTCTTGTATACTCTCCATTCACCGAACACCTCCTTCTTGGCTGCCTAAAGACCATGCGATGACGGGCGGCACGGCTAAGGGCGGATCGCGTCAGCGGGAGGCGCCAATCCTCGTTTATGTCGAAAATCAGCGCGCCCTGCATGCCCCTTTTGCTATCCTACCCTAACGCCCCTTACGCTCTATGCAGCCCACATCGCCAACCAACGGAACCGTTTCTACTTGCCGACCGGCTATCGCTGGTTGTATCGGTCCAACGCCGCCTGATGGAGGCTCAGGAACTCCTCGAGACCCATCTTCTTCGCTTCGGCGAGGAACTTGTCATACGCGTCCACCGGCAGCTCGCCCTTGATGATCTTGGCGAAATATTCGCCTCGCAGCGTGGACAGCTGGTTGCCTAGCTCCGCCTCTCGGGACGCTTCTTCCTGCGTGAATGTAATTGGCGGGACAGCCATGCTCGTATCCATATTCTCCGTCCATTCCTTGCGGATATCGCCGGAGTAGCTGCCTTCGGCGACGATCAGCGGGTTGGAGTTGTGCTCGTCGCGAATGTCCGGCCAGCTGTGCATCCGGTACTTATGCAGCGTCGTGGCGACCGGCTGTCCTTCCGGATCTTTGTAGATGTAGCTGTCCGCCGGGAAGTACGGTTTGCCGTTCTCGTCGATCAAGTGCACCGTGCCGTATTCGCCGTAGTTGAGGATTTCCCAGCCCTTCTTGCTGTAGCCGAAATCGAGCCACGCCATCGCCGCTTCGACGTCGTCGGCTTGGGTCGTGATAGCGGCCGCGGTGCCGGCGCGCATGAAGTTTTTGTACGTCGTGGCGGATTGATCGCCTGCATTCAGCACCGGGTTCAGGGCGCCGACGAAGTCGATATTGTTCTGCTGCTTCCAGTAGCTCCACATCGTGTCCGGGGAGTCCATCATGACCGCCGTTTTGCTGCTAATGGCGCTGGCCATCCGCTGGTTGAAGTCCGCCGTCGCCCAGTCGCGGTTGAGCAGCCCTTCCTTGTTCCACTGCTGCATCGTCGAGAGGTATTCCTTCGCTTTCGGCTGCGCCGGCCCCCACTGCACCTTGCCGTCCTTGTCCAGGAACGTCCAATCCCAGACGCCGTAGGCGCCGTTGATGATGCCTGTGAAGATCTGGCCGTACGTCGAGCCGTAATTGAGCGGTTCGGCGTAGCCGACCTCCTTCGCTTTCTTCAGGAAAGCGTGCCATTCGTCGATCGTCTTCGGCACGGGGAGTCCCGTCTTCTCCAGCGCTTCCTTCTTGATCAGCATACCGAACCATGTCCATTCCGAGTAAGGCGCGATGCCGTAGAAGCCCTGCAGCTTCCCGCTGTCGGTCACAGTCGTCTTGCGCCGCGATTCGTCCGAATTCCGCCATACCGTGTAGTTCGGCGCATGCTTCTCCATCAGATCCGTCAAGTCAAGATAAGCGCCGTCGTTCACGCCCGCCTCCAGTCCGCCCGGATAGCGGCCCGGATCGATGATGATGTCCGGCAGCTCGCCGGAGGAGATCATGAGCGTGAATGCGTCCGCTTCTTGTCCGACCGGCGGCGTAATGAAGTTGACCTTGATGCCGGTCAACCGCTCGATCTGCTTCTGCACCGCTTGGTTGTTCATATCCGGCACATTGGAATTCGCCGGCATCCAGACGTCGAGCGTGACGTCCTTCTTATACGGATAAGCCGAGTAGTCGCTCGGGATCACCTTGTCGAAAATGTCGCCGAGATACGTGTCGTTCAACGTATTGTTAATCTCGTCCTTCTGCTCCTGCGTCGGCGTCTTGTTGCCGCGAATGGCCGAGCTGATATCCGTGAAGGAAGCGGCTTCCGCTGCTGGCTTGTTCGTCGTCTCGGTCGCGTTGGTTTCGCTCGGCGGCGCATTGTTCGCCCCTCCGCTATTATTCGTGCAGGCAGTCGCGGCCGACGTGAGCAGCAGCGAGGCGAGCAGCAAGTTTGCAGCGCGCGTTTTGTTTGTTCTCATCTGGATCCTCCTCAACGATAAATACTCTTGTATTAGTATTGGAAAAGATGGATTAATCGCCAGACGGTACCGCGAGCTCGTCCGTCTCCGCAGCCGGGATGCCGAAATCCGGCGTACCGTCAGAGCGCCAGCCGAACTGCTGAATACGGGTCGAGCGCAAGCTCAGTTCCGCCCCCGGCGCGGGCAGCGCGTGGTAGACGATCCAGTCTTCCGTGTCGTCGGGCGAAAGGGTGAAGCTGTTATGGCCGGTGGCATAGACGCCGTTAGCCGGGCTTTTGCGGAAGACCGGTTCCGGCGACTTCGTCCATGAGGCCGGCTCCATCGGGTCCGCGTCCGCCTCCATCGTCAGCATGCCCAGCGCGTAATCCTCCGACCACGTCGTGCTGGCGGAATAGATGAGGAAGACGCGTCCGTTCCGATGGAGCGCGACCGGCCCTTCGTTGATCGCCATGCCCCCTTGCTTCTCCCACTCGAGCGTCGGCGCGGTCAGGAGCACGTGATCTCCGGTAAGCGTCCACGGATTCGTCATCCGCATGATGTAGACGGCGGAGCCGTAATCCGGGAAATACCCGTAGCCCGCGTATAGGAAGTACAGCTCGTCCCGGAGCTGCATGACCGTCCCGTCGAGCCCAGGCACCGGCGTCGGCAGCGCGCCCTTGAAGGTCCATTCGCCTGCAAGCGGATCGGCCGCTTCGTTCTCGAGAACGCAGATCCTGCGCGTGTCGTCGCCGCCGCCGTCATTGGCCGTATAGTAGACGTACCATTTGCCCGCCAAATAATGAATCTCCGGCGCCCACAGATTGCAGCTGAAGCTCCCGCCCGGCTCCGGCGTCCAGATCGTCCGTCTTCGTCCTTCGACAATGCCGCTCAGACTGCGCGATTGCGTCAGCTCCAGCGCGTCATGCTTCGTGCACATAAAGTAATAGCAGCCGTCGTCATGCTTGTAGATCCATGGATCTGCTGCATGAGCTGCAATCGGATTGCAGAATGTTGCCGCGTTCGCCATCTTCTCTCTCCTTCTGCCTGCTTAAGACCCCTATGAAACTGTGTCGTCGCAGTGTCTTTCCTTTCATTTCCTATTATCCGGCAGGCGCCCTGGTCCAACAATATTGAAAGCGCTTTACTTGGACTGCCGAATCCGCAGGAGGCGAAGCGATTTCGACGGTCGAAAACGGAGGGATAAGGGCTCCGCTCTTTGGATACCCGTAATTTATTACACCTCCCCCTTCCCCCTCCGCCGAGGGGAACCAGAGAGCGTTGGCCCTCTGGACTCCCAAAAGGGGCGTGCCTTCCCCGCGGCCGTCTTCGATGTGTCCTTTCGTGGCGTGCCCGCTTTTGTCCAGATCGATGAATGGGCATGTAGGCTCGGCATGCGTTTTACTTGGACAAAGCTCTTGGTTTGAGCTTCGTTCGCGACGTTGTGCCTTGGGCGCTGACCTGATTGTTCGTGATTGTTGCAGGCTTCCTGCTATTCCTCGCTTTCGTCCGCTTCGCGGACACGCTTTACTTAGATCCTGATTTTCTGAAACAGGATATGTTAATCGTTATTGTTGCAATTCGGGATGCTGTTCTTGTTAAGCTAGAGGGCAGTTTTACGTGCTAACCTCAAAAAGTGGATTATAATAATGGTAAGACGAAAAAAGTGGGGACGAAAAAATTGGGTGTTAATACAAAGGGAAAAAGAAAGATCGTTCATTGCGAAAAAAGCTATTTTTGGTATGTCAAAGAAGATGATGAAGACTACGGACGAATCAAAATTTTTATTGTTTCGGATGATAAAAAGTTTATCGTTTCCTATGAAGTTGGACAATCCAAACAAGAGCGAATTCCGTTCGTTGTAGTTATGGGCTTGGAATTTGGCGGGTTGAAAAATGGCGGTCGTAGCAGTTGGGTTAGGGTACAGACGCCTTTGTGGGATGACGACGTTATAACGCCGGGTCTTGTGAAAACCATAATTGAATGGAGTTTGATGGGTAAAGATAGTCTCGTTTTCGTAGATTGGAATGGAAATGTAATTTGCTAATTTTAATCCCGTCTTCATCGTCAGCAACTGTCATTTGTTTTAGTGCGAACTAGGAGGAGGATCGGATTATGAGAGCAAGCAGCAGTACAATTATGAACCGGCTACGTGATACAGGTTATATTGATGCGAAGTTGAAAGCGCTATCATATGACCATGAATCACATGTGGTACGTATGATGTATGGTGACCCGACTAGTGATGATAATGATACAATTGTTACTTTTAGAAACTATTTTTCAGCGAATTTCAACACTTGGCTGGAAGGTATAACAGGAACTATCCCGAGTAAACCAGGTGATTCTGACTTCTTTATTCATGATATATTAATTCAAGACGTTGAAATCAATGGTTTTCAACTTTACAGATGTCTTATGGAAATCCCTATGATGGACTGCACAATAACCTGCTTGAGAATCGAAATTATAAGCTGATTTCGTCGAACCAACGGAGAACGTTAGTTGAAAATTAGCATAAGCGGCCCATACCTTTGAGCTCAGAGGCTGGTTAGCAACCGGCAGTGATAATTTGATAGTCGAAATTGATGGTTTTTACGAGAATGCACTCCTTAGCGGCAAGACATGTTCAATTAAAGAATTAATGGTTAAGTACAGAGCTGCTAAAAACCAATGTAGTAGCATGAGGGAATTTACAGAGGTTTTTTGTAGGCTTTATCAATATGAGCGAGTGCCTTCCTCTCATCAGGAGGGCGTCCAAGCTGATTTCGTAATTGATACCGATACTGATCACATTTATGCACCAAGGTATTAAGCTAACGAGGAACCTTAGCCCAATGATAACACGACTCCAGCTGGCCAGAGATCGGCTGCTATTTTCATTATAGTAATGGGCAAAGGATAACGTGGCTGTATAAACCAGGAGAACAGTGAAACGGAGAACAGTGAAACGGAGAACAGTGAAACGGAGAACAGTGAATGGATATTTGCTTTTATGATAATGTTGAACTTGCAGCAAACGAAATGGGTATTGTTTCGATTGATAGAGTGTACTGTTTAAATTTCAATGAATTTGTTGAAGCCACATGGGAACAACTCCAGCAAGTTTATTGGGTGTTGCCGCAATATCTTGTTAAGTCACATCAATGTCCTATGTGGTTTGGTGAGGAAGGAATTTCATCTATCTACCTATACGCTTCCGTTGAACCCTCAGGATTACAAATAGTTGGAAAATTACAAATCGAGCAATGGGCGCTATGGGAAAAGGCACTACATTCCCAACTATCTAGGTTCGCCTTCCCTTCATTTGAATGTTAACTTTCCAGGCTAACGAAGAACTTTAGTTTAATACCAACTTAAATGAAGCTGCCGCGGCGATCCGGCAGCTTCATTACGTTAACAGGCATATGGTATCATGATGTCAGTCCGTAATAGGTGAATTTCTAGGGGGAAAAGGAATGTTTGCTGTAGTAGCCCACTTTGATACCAAAACTGAGCAGACTATTAATACCCTTTGGAAGGGGCTAAGCGCTAATTCAATATCTAACCACGCTTACGAAGTTACTGATAGGAAGCCACATATTACTATTGCAGACTACTTAGAAATCAATGATGAATTTCTGTTAGCTTTTAAGAGCCTATATTGTTCCAAGGTTAAAATCCAAGTTGAGTTTAATATGCTTTCTACATTCTTAAATACTGGGACTTTGTTGTTAACCCCAACACCATCAAAACAACTCATTGATCTGCATATAGAGCACCATGCTAGCTTTGGCGAATACTCAAATCCAGAATCCTTGTACTTACCAAATAGGTGGATACCTCATTGCACGATTGCAAACAGATTGAGTCAAACCGGGCTTATTGAAGCATTTGATTACTGTTCAAAACATCTTGCCAATCTACATTCTGAGATCGTAGAAATTGCAGTCATTAAAATGGATTACGATAAAAATAAACCAGTAGGTGTATCTATAATCTGCAGCGAACTATTAAGCGACCCCGAAAATTCCTCTTAGCACAAACCCAAAAATGGCAGCACGAAACTAAGCCCAGCTTTTATGGTTTTTATAAAACTGCGCTTCTTAGGGCCGCTCCATCTAATTCGGAAGCATCTTAATCTTCTTGGTTCATAACTGCCGCGAGGTTAACCGGTTAGCAAACGTTAAACTCGGGTTATAGTGACGGCAAGAAACTTGCGTGGATATGTTAAACTAATGGGAACTAAACCATGAGGTGTTGAAATTGAAAACAATTATTGTAATCGGTGGCGGCATTACCGGGCTCTCAGCCATGCATGAATTTCGCAAATGGAGGAAGGCAACGGGAGCTGAAGTCAGGCTTTTATTAATAGAAGCGTCGGCACAGTTAGGCGGTAAAATTCAAACCGTCAGGCATCAACAATTCGTGATGGAGACCGGGGCGGATTCTATTGTAGCGCGAAAAATGGACGGCATGGACGTTTTTGAAGAACTGGGCCTTAAGGATGACGTGGTCTATAACACGACTGGACGCTCCTTCATATACGCGGCTGGACATCTGAAGCCGATTCCGGACGACGCGGTGTTTGGCATTCCGGCAAGCATCGAGTCGCTCGCCAAGAGTACGCTCGTTTCGGCAGAAGGCAAAGTTGCGGCGCTAAAAGATTTATATACGAAAAATGAGACGTTTACGAAGGACGATTCCGTCGGCGCGTTTCTGGAGTATTTTCTCGGGAGCGAACTCGTCGAGAAGCAAATTGCTCCCGTCCTTTCCGGAGTCTATTCAGGGAATTTGAGCGACTTGACGATTGCCTCAACACTACCTTACTTGATCGACTACAAGGAGCAATACGGAAGCATTATTAAAGGGCTTGAAGCAAACAAGCAGAAGTTTAGGAGTGGCGAGAAGAAGTTTTTCTCGCTGAAAAACGGTCTGGGCTCGCTAATTGACGCCTTTCAAGCCGGTCTGAGCGAAGAATTGCTGTTAAACACTAAAGTCAGCAGAATTGATAAGGACAATGGCCGGTATCACGTGCACTTAGACGATCAGGACATGATCGAAGCGGATTATGTTGTGCTAAGCATTCCGCATACGGCAGCAGAACCGATTCTTGACGATCCGAGCCTTACGGAGCAATTCTCGGGATTGAAAAGCAGCTCGCTCATCAGCGTATATGTCGGCTTCGACGTGCCCGATTCAGTGCTCCCCGCCGATGGAACGGGATTTATTACCGCGACGACCGATGAATTGTTCTGCAACGCTTGTACGTGGACAAGCCGCAAATGGGAGCATACATCCAAATCCGGAAATTTGCTCGTCCGGCTATTTTATAAAAGCAGCCATCCTTCTTACGCTTCAATCAAGGATCTGGATCACGATGGCCTGCTAAAGGTGGCGCTTCGCGATATTGAGAAGGGGCTTGGAATTACCGCCGAACCTGTCGTTAACGAGATTACCGACTGGTCCGGGCAAATGCCAATTTATTCGATCACCCATCCGCGAAGCGTCCATGCGCTTGAAAACATCATGTCAGATGTATTCCCGGGCATTATCCTTGCTGGATGCTCTTATTATGGCGTAGGGATCTCGGACTGCATGAAGAACGGGGCCGATTCGGCAAGAAAAATCATTGATTTCATTGAAGGAAAAGGAAAGCTATTCCCCAACCAATAAGTAAGGGGTATCAGATAATAGTTGATCAAGCTAACGAGGAACGTTTGTTCTGAGCCAGCCAGGAGCAGTTTGCCGCCGCGCACCTGCTCCTTTTGTCGTTGAACTAACGGGCAGTATTGTGCAGCGGGTATTGTTTATAATATTAGAATCTACCCACCCCATCTATTGTATAATTTAGGTCAATCGAGGTGAGTGAGTATAATGGCAAATCCATTTGTTAATAAGAAGAAAGTGCGTGGTTGGAAGAGAAGAATCCGAGAAGTAGACATGTGGAAAAACAACTATCTACATCTTGATATTGAAGAGTTAAATCGGACACAAAGAAAATATTTAAAAATTTGGTTAGACCCTTGGAATAGACTCGTAAAGAGAACGCCCCCAGTATGGTTTTCTCGAATCATACTTCAAGCGTTGTTGGATGTATATAACGCATGGTACAAAAAGCTAAAAGCAACTGGCGAACCATTTTACCTTAAAATTTGGTTATATAGTCCGAATTTTGTCCATTCCCAAGTAGTGTGTGCCGTAGGTGATGCATTAAATTACTACGACGATACATTCGATAAAGGAACCGTAAGAAAGGAGTTCCCCACAAAATTCTCCAATTTACCGAATATTGAATCACTTGAATGGGAGCTGTGTCTTGACTCCATTACGTATTGGGACAGCGAGTTGAAAGAGAACATTGCTGAAGGATACGAAACTATTTCTAGCTACAACAATATTGTTCAACGCTCTTACGCGAGTGGTCAAATGAAGTTGTCGTATGGCAACGATACTTATTACAAAATTAAGGTCGGAGATGTTTGGTTAGGATCCTTAAATGCAACAAAGTAGCCAAGCATCGGTATGCTAAGCTAACGGGAGACGATAGCTCAACAATCAACGACGGCAGCCGGCCAGAAAGGTCGGCTGTCGTCGTTGTGCTAACGGGCAGATTACGCTGATCCTCCCTCTAGAGAGATCTTGTGATAAGATTAACCTAAGATTGAATTTCGGGGTGCATTATGGACGATTTTCACACGATCATTCACGACCCAAACAAAAATGTATATCGGAAACTTGATGAGCAGGTTGATACATTTTGGAGTTGGTCGAAAACGGTAAAGCATGAATTTGAATGGGAAACAATGTACCCTAACTGGGAGCTACTCAAAATAATATTTGATAAACTAATCGATACAACATCATGTTTTGATTGGGACCAGACAACGATAAATAACCTTCTCTTTATCATTGGGAGAGATAACGAATGTGAATTACTGGTCAGTAAAGTAGCTGAGTCTCCAATGAGCATGCTTTTCCTTGGTACGGAAGGCATATCCTACCCTGATGCCGATACCAAATGGCAATTGGCCCATTACCTAACTCAGATCGCATCGGTTGAACCCGAAGCGGAGGAGACTATTCTTAAGTATTATGAAGACCAGAATGAATATGTAAAAAGAAGAGCACTGTTGGCACTCGGGATTATAAAATCAAGACATGCAGAACAATGTGCACTAGAATCTTGGAAAACAGGATTGAAGTATCAGAAGATTGCTGCATTAGAAGTTCTAAAACAGATAATCTCGCCACATTACTCAAGTTTGGCTTCTGATATGGATGAGCTGAATTGAGCTATCTGGGAACGATAGCTTCACATGACACGAAGGCAGCCGATCGGCTGCCTTTACTTTTAAATGACCCGTGACGGAGACGACGTTAAGACCGCTGGACCGCGATCGCGGATCGATCAACATTTTTCACTTGTAAAGCGGAATAACATCCATTATGCTATTTTGAGACCGATCGGTCTCAAAAATGAGGGCATGTTGGAGGAGATACGATGTATCGGATTGCGATTCCGGATAGTAAGCTGGCTCAAAAAGCAACTCGACTGATTTATGAGATTTCGCCTGCGTTTCTGTACAATCATTGCCTGCGTACCTATGCATTCGGAGATGCCTTAGGCAAGAAGTATGGTCTAAAATATGATCCGGAATTGTTTTTTCTCGGCGCGGTGCTGCATGATATCGGATTAACGGACCATGTATGCCGTCATCATTCTTTCGAACACGAAGGTGCCGATTATGCAGAGAAATTTCTATCTACGCATGGGATCTCGCAAGATAAAATCGACGTCGTGCGAGAAGCTATTATTTTACATGCCTCTGAGATTGCCGGAGAGAAGCAGCCTGAAATCGCTTTAGTCCATTTTGGAGCCGGGATGGATATCCTTGGTTTGCGTGCAGAGGATTTTTCGGAGGAGACCGTAAAGACCATTCTTGAGGCTTATCCGAGGCTCGGGTTCAAGAAGGCTATTATCCAATTGATTAAATACGACGCCGAATTGAAGAACAAAGGGCAGCAAATGAATAATTTAAGTTCGGCATTGCTTCGAATGGGGTTTGAACGCTGGGTGTTACATTCGCCATTTGCGGAGTAGGATCGTAACGGAGAAGATTTCGGTCAACGAAACGAAGCCGAGATGTTACGGATGGCCAAGGCGGTTTTCTTTTGGTCAAATCTCGCATTAATTTAACTTAGCCCAAACAAAAAACCGTCTCCATGGACGGTTTTGCGAGTGAGACGATATGCGCTATTCATATCCGGGTTACACGCTTTGCAGCGCTTGCTTGCGCCACTCGAGCGGCGTGATGCCTTCGGATTTGACGAAGAAATCGTAGAACCGGCTCGAGGAGGTGAAGCCGACCTCGGAGGAGATCGATTCGATCGCCTTGTCGGTCTGCTGCAGCAGCCGCTTCGCTTCCATAAGGCGAAGGCTAATAATATATTGCTTCGGCGAGACGCCCATCGTCTCCGCGAACTTCTTGCGCAGGTTGCTCTCCGACAGATAATGGCGAGCCGCCAGCTCATGGACGGTGACGGAGCTGTAATACCGGGCGTGGATTTCTTTGACGACCTCCTGGATGATCGCTTGGTCGTTACCGCTCTCCGACGTCTGCTTCGCATTACCGTGATTACGCTGGAACAGCAGCAGCAGCGTCTCCAGCGCAATGCGCAGGCAGCTTGCCGAGTCCGGTCCCGGCCGTTCTGCCCGCCATTCCCTCTCCATCTGCTCCAGGCTGATCGACGCCCAGCGCAGATCGCCCTCCCCCAGCTGCGTGCTGTGAATACGGTTCGGCTCGCGGCTGGCGTGGAAGAGATATTGGCAATGAACCGGAAGCTTATCATGGCGAAAATGCACCGATACCCCTTGCCAAGGCGCCGTGCAGACGAAGCCGTGATGAAGCCCGGACGGAATGCGGATCAGGTCGCCCGCTCCGACCTTCAAGTTCTGCTCAGGCGAGCTGTAATACCCTTCCCCGGCCAAGATTAATGTGAGCTCGTCATAAGCATGGGAATGGGAGATGAAGAGGCCGTCGCCTTCGTCGGATTCGAAGGTGTGCGGCTTGAAGCGTTCAATGCTGACAACGAAATGGTCCTCGCTATGCGCCATGTGCCAGACCCTCTTTCCTTTTCCCGATAATGGAATGATGTTCATCTAAATTATATCAACCCGCGTTCTCCTCGCTCAAGAACTGCTATCAACTTGGCATCAGCAACAGCGTCATTGCCAACGACGGAGCAAGCGGCAGAGCCAGCACTAGAGCAGCAACAGCACAATCAAACGCAAAAACCTCTCCTTGTCCGGGGAAGCTGCTGTTTCCCGTTAACAAGAAGAGGTTGGGTGAGACCCTAATTGCGACTATGCGATACGCTTACCGGCAGCGGATGAGCAGATCGATCGGATACCGGCCGGCATTGCGGCCGTATAGCGACAGACCGCCATCCTCGGCTTCGAGCTCCAGCTTGAACGAACGGCGCAGGTCCAGCTTGGCGGCCTGACGGCCGGGTACCTTCACCTTGCACAGATACCCGTAGGAGCCTGCTTCGTCGAGCCGGTTCGGCTTGGCTTGATAGTGCCAGGACAAGACGCCGCGGCTGTCGGCCGGATCGTCCGGCAGCGCGAACGAGCCGATCCGTTCGCCATCGACGAGGACATGTACGCGGGATTCGTGGCGTACTTCGTCCGTCATGTAATACGTATTCGGGTTATGCTCCACCTCTGCCGATGCGCCATGCATCATGCTAATGCCGTGATGGACGAGCTTCGCGCCTTCGATATGCCGTGCTAGCGGGCGGCACGCGGCCGCTTCGAACAAGATCTCCACCTCGCCGATCAGCGTCTGATCATCATGACTCGGCAGCACAATGTCGTAAGCGAATCGCCCTGCGCCCGCTCCGGCCGTCTTCGCCCCGCCTACCGCCTGCCACTGATGCGCGAAGCTTTGACCGCCGAAGCCAATAACCGGCAGCTGGATGAACAAGCCATCCCCTTGCGCGCGGGAAGTCAGATCGCCCCGAACATCGAACGTCGTGAAGTTGCGCGTGACGATTTTGCCGTCTCCGTCCAGCAGCCGGATTGCAAGTACCGCCACCGCGTCCTCCTTCGGCATCAAGACGGCGAGCTCAGACAGAGTTTCCACGCCGTACCCTTCCCAAGGCGCGGAGATCGTTCCGGCCCCAACGGTCGTGCGCGTACCGATACGATCGTACGACAGCTCCCACGCGACGGTCAGCGTCTGTCCGTGGTAACGGTCCGAGAAGCTTGAACGCAGCAGCGTCACCGTCGCGCTCTCGCCGGCCGCGATCGTCTGACAAGGCGGCGCGTCGATGACCACGAAATCCGGCGTATGCAGATCCGCGACCGTCATGCCCGGCACGAAATCCTCGTAGCCGAACTCCTTCTCCGTCCCGTCCAGCCGGTAGTAGCCGTTGAACTCGTTCGTCACGTCGCGGAACTCCGTGAAGACGAAGCCGCACAGCTTGTCGTGCCGGCGGAACTCGTTCATCATGTACCGATAATGCCAGGCTAAGTCGCTGTCGCCGGCGCCGCCCTCGATCCCCCACACATTGCCGCATTCGCTGTTCATGAGCGGCGCGTCCGTCTGCACGTTGCCGCCGATAAAGTTGTGCGCCGAGCCGGGAACGGCCTTCGCGACGACCTCCTCCACATGCCCGCGCAGCTGCTCGTAGCCGTTGATGTAGAAATGCCACGTGTTCAGATCGGTCTCGACATGATCCCAGTTGCACGGTGAATTATCTTCCACGAGCCGCGTCGAGTCCAGCCGCTTCGCCCACCGGTACATGCTCCGAACCCACTCCTGCGTGTCCGGCCGGTAGCTGCTCGCCTGCGCCGCGTCGCCCGTCAATCCGCCGATTGCCCCCTCCGTCTTGAGCCCCCACGTCTCGTTGAACATGACCCAGGAGAAGATAGACGGGTGGTTCCAATCCCGCTCGATAACCTCCCGCGCTTCGCGTTCATACGCGCCCCGGGCTTGCTCGTCCGGTGCCCCCCAGAAGCACGGCATATCCTCCATGACGAGAATGCCCAGCTTGTCGGCCCAGTAGAGCTTGCGCGGTTCCTCCGGCTTGATGTGAATACGCACGAAATTAAGGCCAAGCCGTTTCATCAAATAGATCTCGTCCCGCATCTCCTCATCGGACGGATAGGTGAAGTAGCCGGTCTCGTGGTAGGACTGGTCCAGCGTGCCGTTCAGATAGACCGGCTTGCCGTTGAGCGTAATCCAGCGGTAGCCGCGCTCACCGAAGCGGGCTGAACCAATCTCGCGAATGCCGAAGTACGTCTGGACGACGTCATTATCGCCCGCGGCATCGAGCCGAAGCGCACCTTCATACAAATACGGGCTCTCCGGCGACCACAGCTTCGGGCTGCTTACCCGGAAGGTGGTCTCCACCTCGTTCAGTCCTTGCGCCAGTGTCAGTCGAACCTCATGCTTCGCTTCTCCTTGCGCGAAATCGAACGACATCGTCGCTTCTCCCGCTTCTTGTGCCTCGACGCGGGTCCGTACATGAACCGTGCCGTCGATCAATGTCTCGAATTTGGCATCCCGCACGAACGTGCGCGGCCGTGCTTCTAACCAGACGGGCTGCCAAATGCCGCGAATTTCCCCGTAGCCCTGCTTGCCCCGTGCCTGGTAACCGTGATCGCGATCCTCTGCCCGTACGACGATCGTGTTGACGCCGCCAGCCAGCCAGGCACCCGTCACTTCGAATTCGAAGGTGCCGTAGCCGCCATGATGAACGCCGGCGAGCACCCCGTTAACCCATGCTTCGCACGTGTAATCGACCGCGCCGAAGCGCAGGAACAGCCGGCTGTCTCGCTGCTTAGGCTGCCACTCTACCGTTCGGCGGTACCAGGCGATGCCCGCCGTATTCTCGCCGATCCCGGAGAGCGGGCTCGCCCAGGAGAAGGGGACCGTAATCTCGCGGTCGAACGTCGCGGCGGGACTTAGCTGCCACGACGCTTCGCTCCCCTCGTCCTGCGGATCGAAGCGGAACGCCCACGCGCCGTTCAAATTATGCCAGTCTGCGCGCTGCCAGTCCGGCCGTGGAAACTCCGGCCTTACGGCCGTTGCCGCTGTCGTTTGCGTTGTCATCGATCGAACACATCCTTTGCATGATGGTTGAATTTGGCCTTGCTTCGTCCTTGCATACATCAACGGTGAAGTTAACTAATAATAGATGTAAACGCTTATTCAAGGTTAGTTTAGATTAATCCACTCTTTTTCACAATACATAAGTTAATTAATAAATCCACAAGTTAATATATGTGGTAGACTGTGGACATTTTTTTTGAACATCGCCAGCCCCCATTTATTTATCCGCTCCCGCCTGCTATAGATAGAAGTGCGCCCGCCCCTTGCAGGCGCCAATACGACGAACGGAGAGGATGATAATTGATGAAAAAAACGGACGGCCGAATCGGAAGACGAACGTTAGTCATGCTGCTGCTGTGCACGCTTCTGCTCCCGTACAGCTCGGCCTTCGCCGCCACGCACCAGAGCAATTTCTACAACGTGCTCGTGCAGGACGGCGCCGATCCTTGGGTCTACAAGCACACCGACGGGTATTATTACTTCACGAAGACGACCGGCGGCAACGTGACAATTTGGAAAAGTCCATCCTTGACGGGCATCGACGCCGCGCCTTCGCGGGTGATCGAGACCGGCTGCTGCAACATTTGGGCGCCGGAAATCCACTACATCAACAACGCCTGGTATATCTACTACGCTAAGGATAACGGCGACAACGTCAACCACCGGATGTACGTGCTCGAGAACACGAACCCCGATCCGATGCAGGGCACGTGGGTCAACAAAGGGCAAATTACCGACGCGACCAACAAGTGGGCGATCGACGGCACCGTGCTCCAGACGGGCGGCCAGCTGTATTTCATCTGGTCCGGCTGGGAGGGCGATACGAACGTGCGGCAAAATCTCTATATCGCCCGCATGAGCAACCCGTGGACAATTAGCTCGAGCCGTACGGAAATCGCGCGCCCGATCTACGCATGGGAGACGAACCACTCGCCGAACGTGAACGAAGGGCCTCAGGTCATCGTGCGCGGCGGCGTGATCAGTCTCGTCTATTCCGCCAGCGGCAGCTGGACGAACGACTACTGCCTCGGCCTGATCACGGCAAGCGCGAGCAGCAATCTGCTGAATGCCGCTTCCTGGACGAAGCGCAGCCAGCCGATCTTCCAATCGGCGAACGGGCTGTATGGCCCCGGACATCATTCGTTCACGACCTCGCCGGACGGCAAGGAGGACTGGATCGTCTACCATGTCGCCAAGTACAACAACGCTGGCTGGAACCGGGAAATCCGCGCCCAGCGCTTCGGCTGGAACGGCGATAACACGCCGAATCTCGGCACGCCAAGTCCGGCGAACACCCCGATTGCGGTGCCATCGGGCGAGTCTCAGCGGGTGCGCTACGAAGGCGAAGAAGGCACTTTCGGCGGCGGCGCCTACGCTTCCGCAAGTCCGAGCGGATCCGGCGGCAGCAAAGCCGGCCATATCGATACGGCCAGCTCCTATGTTGAATTTACGGTATATGCAGCGGCGGCGGGCGAATACGTGCTGTCCGCGCGTACGGCGAACGGCACGTCCGGCGGCGGCTGGTCGACGCTCAACCTGACCATCAACGGCGCATCGGCGCCATTCCATGTGACCAACAAAGGCTGGGAGAATTGGGGCACGTCCACGCGCCGCACGACGCTGAACGCCGGTTGGAATACGGTGCGCTTCGGCAAGGGCGACGGCTACGCGGAGCTGGACTTCTTCGACCTCACGCCTTACAAGCCGGCAGCGCTGACGGGCTCCGTCTACAAGCTCATCAATCCCGCAAGCGGCAAAGCGCTCGACGTAGCCGGCGGCGGCACGGCCGACGGGACGAATGTGCAGATCTATGAGGACAACAACTCGACCGCGCAGGCGTGGCGCATCTCGAGTCTGGGCGACGGCGCATATACGCTCGTCAACACGAACAGCGGCAAAGCGCTCGATGTCGTCGGCACCGGCACGGCCGACGGCACGAATGTGCACATCTGGCAGGACTTCGGCGGCAACGCTGCGCAGCGCTGGGCGATCCTTCCGAGCGGCAGCGCCTTCAAGCTGATTAATCCGAACAGCGGCAAAGCGCTCGACATCGCAGGCGGCTCTACGGCCAACGGCGCGAACGTGCAAATTTGGCAGGACCTGAACAATGCCGCGCAGACATGGCAGCTGGTACGGAAATAGAAACGGGCTGGGTCGGAGGGTTCCGCCATCTGCGGCACGATGCGGACTGACTTCAGAAATGCGATCGGCACCGTGCGCGCTGGCGTGACTTGCGTTGTGAGAACCGTACAGAAGACGAAAAAAGAAAAAGCGAGCTGCGCATCTGTGCGTTAGCTCGCTTTTTCCATGCTCGTGCTTCCTTGGGAGCAAGTAATCTCCCCGATTAACCGTTCTTGTACGCCGCTGCCTTGAGCAGCACGGTAACAGCTTCCGCTCGCGTCGACTCGCTGAGCGGCGCAAACGCGCCCGTCGGTCCGCCCTGCATCAGACCAAGCTGCTTGAGCGTGGCCGCCGCGCTCTTCGCCCATGTTGGAATGCGTTGTTCGTCGGTGAAACCCGCGGCCGCTGCGTCGACCGGCGTTCTATCCAGTGCCCGGGCGACCATAACCGCCATCTCGGCGCGGGAGATTGCCGCGTTCGGACGGAGCGTGCCGTCCGGCAATCCGCTCAGGATACCCGCCTGCACCGCCCGCGCGACCGCCGACTTGGCCCATTCGCCGATTTGGCCGACATCGGCGAACGCCAGCCGCGCTTCGCCTGCTTGCGGGTTCAGCGCCTGCACCAGCATGACCGCGAACTCCGCGCGCGTCACCATGGCGTTCGGCTTGAACGTGCCATCCTCGTATCCGCTCACGATGCCATCGCGCAGTGCCTGTCGAATAGTTGCAGCCGCCCAGTGACCGGCGATATCTCGGAACACGCCATCTGCCGCTCCCGTCTCGGCTGGACCGTCTGCGAAGACGGCGAATTTCGTGAAATGGTCAACGCGCACCGTGATCCGGTTGCCATCCACTTGAGCGCCTTCGACTTCTACCCATGTTTTCTTAATTTCATCGTAATAGAATACGGCGGCTTGCCGCCCGCTAGGGATGCGCGCCGGGTCGAAGAGAAAACTGAGCGTGACCGGGACGCGGAACGGATTCGGATCGTTCTTAAGCATTTCGAAAATAGGGCTGGCCAAGCTCTCATCGTCCCCGATCAAGCTCGCCGTATCCGTTAACTTCTCGATCGTGATGGCGAGCGCTGTGCTCGAAGCGCCTCCCGGGACAGTCAGCGTAACCTCGCTCCCGAGACTTACCTCGCCCGCTTGGCCTACAAGCAGCCTCAGCTGTCCATTGGTCGAGTTGACGACGGTGGCAACCGGAGGCTCCGCCGTATTCCAACCGCTGTCTGTCGAGGTATTCACTTGCGTCCATTTCGCATACAGCGTCGTGTCGCCCGTAATTGCCGTCGTGAACGCGAACGGCGTCGTCAGCTCCCTGTTCGCGTACCAGCCGCTGAACGTATGGCCCGCCTTCGTAGGCGCTTCCGGCTTCGTCGCCACGCTGCCGTAGTCAACCGATTGGCTGCTTACCGGTGTGCCACCGTTCGTTTCAAAGCTCACCGTTTGCTGGTTCACGGTCCATTTCGCATACAGTGTCGTGTCGCCCGTAATTGCCGTCGTGAACGCGAACGGCGTCGTCAACTCCCTGTTTGTGTACCAGCCGCTGAACGTATAGCCCGTCTTGGTCGGGTCTTCCGGCTTCGTCGCCACGCTGCCGTAGTTCACCGTCTCGCTGCCTACCACTGTGCCGCCGTTGGATTCGAAGCTCACCGTTTGCTGGTTCACGGTCCATTTCGCATACAGCGTCGTGTCGCCCGTAATTGCCGTCGTGAACGCGAACGGCGTCGTCAACTCCCTGTTTGTGTACCAGCCGCTGAACGTATGACCTGCCTTGGTCGGGTCTTCCGGCTTCGTCGCCACGCTGCCGTAGTCAACCGATTGGCTGCTTACCAGCGTGCCGCCATTTGTCTCGAAGCTCACCGTTTGTTGGTTCACGGTCCACTTCGCATACAGCGTTGTATCGCCCGTAATTGCCGTCGTGAACACGAACGGCGTCGTCAGCTCCCTGTTTGTGTACCAGCCGCTGAACGTATGGCCCGCCATGGCCGGGTCTTCCGGCTTCGCCGCCATGCCGCCATAGTTCAACGTTTGGCTGCCTACCGCTGTGCCGCCGTTGGAATCGAAGGTAACGGTATGCTGCTCGACCGCCCACTTCGCATACAAGGTCACGCCGCCCGCCGGCATGGCGAACGACGAGCCTGCCTCATAATCCGTGCCGCTGCCATCAGAAGCGGTGTTCCAGCCCATGAACGCATGGCCCGTCTTCCCCAGCCCGCCGCTATTGCCCGCGACCGTGACGCTCGCGCCATGCTCGTAGACTTGGCTGTCGACAGGAACCGTGCCTCCCGTGCTTCCATTGCCGTCGTATGTGACCGCGTACGATGGCGGCGCTTGGACGACCTGTTTTGCGATAAAGCTAACATCCGCCATTCGGTCGGCTTTGACGATTACGGTCGCCTCATAAACGCCGGGCGCCAAGCCGTCTCTTGCGGTCACCGTAAAAGCAGTAGAAGGCGTTGCCTGGTCCAGTCTGCCCGCCGCAGGCTGCGTAATCGTAAAAGCATCCGCGTTCGCGCCGTCAAGAGATACCGCCAGACTAGCCAGCTCCCCCGTGCCGGTGCGCAAGATCGTTACGGTCTTCGTCTCTTGCGTACCGCTTGCGTACGCAGCGGGGAGCTCCCGCATCGTCAAATCGTCCAGCGCGCCGATCGTATACGTGAGCGGAGGAATGATGTAGCGTATCACAACCGGGATGTCCGAGCTGCCCCGATCGGCGTAACCTGCATAAATGCGACTGCCATCCGCGGCCCCCGCCAAGTACATGGCCGCGCCCTTGGAGAATCCTGCCGTGCCGACAAGCTCCCATTCGCCATCGATATATCGCCTCACCGTCGCTTTGCCGCTTGCGCCCTGATAAACAAGAATGGGGGCGCCTTGCTCTATGTGCAAGGTGGATTGGCCCAGGCCGCCGCCGTAGAAATCGGCTGCTCCGATACGCTCCCACACGTTGCCGATCAGCTTTTTGACAACCATTCTATATCTGTTGTCAGGTTCGGTAAACGCGATATACGGCGTGCCTCCCTCCACATACAAAGAAGGGTATTCGCCTATTCCCCCAGAGGGAGCGGAAGCGCCAACGTTCTCCCAAATGCCGCTTTCCCCGTTGAATTTCTGGACCGCGATTTTCCTGTCGCTGGACCAGTCCATATAAGCGACATAAGGCGTTCCGTTCTCCACGAACAGCGAAGCCAGCAGCGCTTGTCCCGGCGTCATCCCGTCGGCGGGTCCGATACTCTCCCACGCCCCGTTCGAGAACTTCTTCACGGCCAGCTTGCCGGAGCCTACTTGCGTATAAGCGACATAGGGAATGCCATTTTCCACGAAGATCGAGTTGTACGTCGCCATCCCGACGGAAAAACCAGGCGTGCCGACCATCTCCCAATCCGTGCCATTGTAGCGCATGACAGTCTCCTTGCCCGCGTTCTCCGGATCCGAGAAACCGACGTAAGGCGTGCCCCCGTCGATGGCCATTTTCATATAATTAGCGTTCCCGGGCGAGAAACCAGGCGAACCGATCGTCTTCCATGCCCCGTCGGCGTACTTCTTCACGGTCGCTTTGCCGCCTCGCTCGAAGTCCATATAAGCAATGTACGGAATTCCTTCATCGACGGCGACCGAACTAAAAGCCGTCCTGTTCGGCGAAATCCCGCCGGCATCCAATTCGCGCCAGATGCCCGGCGTCTCCGCCGCCCACTTCGCGAATAACGTGACGCTGCTCTCGCCCATCACGAACGTCGCGCCCAAAGCGTAATTCGTCCCGGTCCCGTCCGCTAGCGTGTTCCAACCCGCGAATTCATACCCTTCCTTCGCCAGCTTGCCGCTGTTCCCGAATACGGTGACGGTGTCGCCCGCGCTGTAGCCGCTGCTATCCACAGGGGAGGTGCCGCCCGTGTGGCCGTTCCCGTCATAACCGACGCTCAATCCGCCATTGGCATGAGCCGGCTTCTCCCATCCTTGTATGTAGCCGAAGCCGCTGATCAGAACGGCCAAACAAAGTATGATTTTCCCCATGGTTCCCATGCGCTGCATACCGAATCTTCCTCTCGTCCGTTTTTACGTATACCTAAACCAACGTTCAGCTGGTGCCTGCCGTACGATCCGATAATCCTGTTTATATTAAAAGATAGCGCTGGCAATCACCATACCTAGAAAGGAGTATTTTGCGAGATTAACGGGAGAAAAGTCGAAAAAAACCGATTCCGTCATGACCCGGAATCGGCTTTTCGTTTCGTTAAGACTTAGGCGGAATTTTCAGCTTAGTGCCGGCTTTGAGTTCGTCACCATCGCCCAGCTGGTTGAATGCCGCGATTTTCTTCGCGTAGCTGTTGGACCCGAAGTAAGCCCGGGAGATGCTGTAAAGCGTCTCTCCTTCTTTGACGGTATGCACAACGGTTGCGCCCGAGGCAGCCGGCTTATTCCCGCTGCTCGTATTGCCGCCTTGCGACTTCGACAGCGCCGGGATGACAATGACGCTTCCTGCCGTCAGCTCCGCATCCTTGCTCAGCTTGTTGCGCGACGCGATGTCGGCTACGTGCGATTTGGACCCGTAGAACAGCTGGGAGAGCCGGAATAACGTGTCGCCTTTGCGCACCGTGTAGGAATAGGGCAGCGCCACCTTCGAATAATCAGTCGAAGCCGGCTTGTCGACCGGCTTGACCGCTGCCTGTTCGATCTCGTCGACCGCGGTCCCGCCGTTTGCCTTCGGTTCATCCGCCGCCGAGTCGGTCGACTCCGCCGCTTCACTCCCCGCTTGGCCATCGCTGCTTGTCGCATTCCCGGCTGTTCCGCTTGCCGACGCTTCCGGAGTCCCGCCAGTCGAGGCCGTTCCCGTTCCGTCGGGAGCGTCTCCTTCTCCAGCGTCGGCACCGATGGCGCCCGTGCCATCCGTACCTTCGACGGATGGCGCCGAATCGGATTGCTCCGCCCCCGTGCTTTCTTTCGCATGATCCGCTGCAGCCTGTCCGCCCTTGTTTGCGCCGTTCGCGGCGCTCTCTTCCTTCCCGCTAGCCGTCTGCTGCGGGAGGTCTTCGGAACTGTTCGGCGACAGCCTCAACGTATATGCGAGCCCGCCGAAAATAATCAGCGCCAGGAAGCAAACGAGGATCATCTGAGGCGGCGCAGGCGTCTTGTTCTTCTTGCTCCGCGCCGATCTCGGCTGGAGGCCGCTGCTTGGCTGATTGACATTCAACGTGTAATCATCCCTTCCCCTGTTAACTGCTACTCTATATAAGTTGAACTCTAGTGAACGAACAAAGTGCGGAGGGAGAGAGATGAATCTCGGGAAGCCAAAAGCTTTCTGAAAGAAAGCTGCTTCGGAAGCATAGGCTCGCGGTCGCCTGCGTTGAACAACAGCGAGTCGCTGAATGCCGCTTTCCCTGTCTTCCAACAGTGAACGCAAACCAATCAGCGTGCATCGGAAGATCATCACTCTTGCGCAGCAAGTTCTTTGTTTAAAACATCAGTTCAACTTCTATAGACATTATTCTACTATATTTGCCCCCGTCGAAACGAATCTCCCGAAAAATCAGGACGCAAGCCCTACAGGAAGCGATTGGAAATAGTCCTCCTACTTCTAAATAATGGTATAATGACCATAGAAGTCAAGAGAGGATGGAATCGGTTTGAAAAAACGAACAGGTTCGACCGTCGCCGCGGACCTCTCGCGGTTCGCGCGGATCAAGGGCGCCCGGCCGCTGGTGGCGGGCATGTTCTTCTATGGCATCGGAACCGGCATTCTGGCTCCGATGAACGCGATTTATCTGCAAGTTGAGATCGGGCTTTCCAAAGGGCAAATTGCCGCGATCTTCGCCATCGCCCTGCTGCTGAACATGATCGCCACGCTGACTGCCGGCATCTATGGCGATCGCATGCGGCGCAGGAAGGCGCTTCCGATGGCGGCCGCTGGATTATGTATCGCCGGGCTGCTCCTGTATATGCGCGCGGACGGGTTCGGATCGGCGCTCGCCGGAATGGCGCTTGCGACCTCGCCGTCGGGCTTGATCCTCGGTCAGCTGTACGCCTTGGCGAGAAGCCGCTTCACAAGAGAGGCGGCGGACCTGGTCGAGATGGCGCTGCTATGGCTTCGGGCCACGTTCAGCGTCGGATTTTTCGGCGGGCTGCTGCTAGGGGCGAATCTGTATATCGTGACGTCGTTCCAGGGGGTGCTGTGGGGAAATTTGGCCGGCTATGCCTGCTTGCTTCTGCTGCTTGGCCTCTATCAACCTGGCGAGGCAACGGGCGTTAAGCAAGCGCAAGCTCCATCTTCCGCCGGAGAACCGTTCTCGGCCTGGATGCTCGCCGCGCTGCTGCTGCTCGGCTGCGGGGATGCTATACGCGGCCTCTACTTGCCGCTCGTCGTCAACCAGCTGTTCGGGCAGGCGGAGATCATGTCGTACTTATGGAGCGTGCAGGCTGTCTTCGAGCTGCTCTTCATGACGGTGACCGGGTATTGGGCGATGCGCTATGGCAGCAAACGCGTCATCCTGCTGGGCAGCGTATTCGGCCTCATCAGCTACATCGCCTACGCGAGCGGTCCGCCGCTTATGCTGTTCTTTCTCGTCCAGCCGCTGCACTCCTTCTATGTATCCATCTTCTACGGCGTCGCGATGGGCTATGTTCAGCGCATGTTCATCGCGCGCGCCGGATTCGGCGCCAGCATGTATGTCCTGATCACCCAAGCGGCGACTATGATCGGCTACGTATTTCCGCTCGTCATCAAAGGAATTTCCCCGTCGATCTTCCTCATTGCCGTATCGCTCGTGCTCGCCGCGATCGCCTGCATGGTCAAGAGCGGACTCGGCGGACCGGGTACGGGCGCTTCGCGGGAATTAAAGGCCTGAGCCAGCTAGCTGAACGGTGAGTCCGTCTAAGAAACCGGTCGCGATCTCATCGCCCGCGTCTGCCGGCACTCCCGCGATGCAAACTCCGCCCATCTCCATTCGCCTCCAAACGAAGAAGGGGAGCTCGCAACCGCCGGCTCCCCTTCTTGCTCAATATCAATATCTATAACCGCCTTTACGGCGCGCTTGCGATCGTGAATTGCTCCCAGCCGCCAGCCGACGCGCGGTTCGCGTACAGTACCGGCGCAGCCAAGTTGAGGTCGGCCGTAACGTACTGATCGTTCGCCGCCGAACGCAGCGTCGTCACGCCGCCCGCGTCGGTCCGATAGAACTTCTCCCACGTCCCGATCGCGGCCGAAGCGGCGATCAGCCGCCCGCCGTTGTTCTGGTCCGCCATGACATACTTATTGTTGGCTACCGCATGCAGGGATACCGTACCGTCGCCGTTCGAGACCAGCCGGAATTTCTCCCAATCGCCGACGGCCTCCCGGTTCGCCACGAGCGGGTCGGCTCCGGTATTGTCCGCGCTGACGAAGCTGCCGTTCGCGCTTGCTTTCAGGCTGACCGTACTCGCCGCGCTGCCCCCGTTGTTCGTCCACTTGAACGTGACGGCCGAATTGGCCTTGAGCGTATACGAGATTTTTTGCCCGTTCCAAACAATCTTGAACGTGTTGCTCGCGCTGCCGTAGTTGAAGACGACAATCGCCTTGGAGCCGTCCGGATTCTTGAACGCGACGTGATCGAGCGTGCCGCCGTTATAGCCGGTCGACGCGACGCGGCGCGCGCCGGGCACGACGAATTTGCTGAAATGGCCGATCGCGTAATATTGATCGTTGTACGTGACGCTGTCCATCGCGTCGGAGCGGATCGTCACAGTGCCCCAGTTGATGCTGCTCGGAAGGACGGTCGGCCCGTTATTCTGATCCAAAGCCAAATTCCACAGAATATACGACTTCGACCAGTTCCGCGGCACGGCGATCATCTCGCGCATCATGCCGGTAAAGCTCGGATTCCAGGAACCGTAGCCGCCCTCGGTGAACCAGATGTCCTTGCTCGGATACTTGTCGTGAATCGTCGTCATCGCGGATGGGCTCCCGCCATAATGATGGTAGGCGGTTCCCGCCACGTAGCTGTTCACGGCCGCGTCGGCGAGCGCCTGATCCGGGAACGATACGTTGTCCCAGTTGAAGTCGTAGGCCATGATTTTGGTGCCAAGACCTGCTGCCCGCATCGACGGACCGAGGTTATTCTTGATGAAATTGTTATGGTCCGCGATCGACATGTACGTCGTCGGATAATCCTTGATCTGCAAACCCGGTTCGTTCACCGGACTGATCGCGTAGATCGGGATTCCCTGGCCCTGATACGCCTGAATGAATTTGACCAGGTAGTTGGCATAAGCTCCATAATATTGCGGATCCAGGTAGCCGGTCGCCATCGGATGAACCGCGTCGGGGAACTGGCCCTTCTTCATCCAGCCCGGCGGGCTCCATGCCGCCGCCATCACCTTGATATTCGGGTTGACGCTGCGCGCCTGCTTCACCATCGGGACGATGTACGGCAAATCCCGGGCGATGGAGAAATTGTTCATCGCGGTGTCGCCCGCCGACTCGTTGTAGCTGTAGATTTCCCAGTTGAAGTCCGACGCCCCGATCGTCTGGCGCAGCATGCTGAGTCCGATGCCGGTCCGGCCGAACAGCTTCTCCATCACCTCGGCCCGCTTGGATGCCGTCAGCTTGTAGTTCAGCAGCCAAGCCGAGGCATCCGTAATCGAAGCGCCGAAGCCGTCCATCTGCTGATACTGCGTATTCTCGTCGAGGACGATAGATGTGCCGGCCGCCCCATCGTCGGGGCTGAACGTAACGTTCGCCTGCTTGGCCAATCGCGTGCCCGTGCCAAGATCCGTCAACCATACCTCGGCGGTCTCGCCGGCAGCGCTCGCGGGTGCCGGCAGCGTCGAGGTCAGCAGTAAAGCGGCGACACCACTGCTTGCAACCGTTTTCAGTAATGTAGAGCGCAAATTTCTTATCATCACGTAGATCCTCCTCTTTTCACGCGGATTTGATTCCGTTCTGTCTTGAAATCGATTACAATTTCATGCAGCGAACGTGCTTTCACCTCCCTTGAACCAAAGTGTACCTTTCTGCCCTAACGAAGAATAGGCCTCGTTTTCAAGGAAAGGTGTCGATTTTTCGGGAGTAGTCCCAACCGGATTCCCCCATGCACCACAAAAAAACAACCACCGCAAAGCGGCAGCTGTCTCCATAAACCTTCTTATTCGGCAAGCTGCACATCTTAGGCGAGCGGCAGCCGCACGATCACTTCCGTGCCGCGCTCATATTCACTCTCGACCGTCATCTTGCCGCCGAACTGCTTCACGATCTGCTGGCAGACGATCATGCCAAGCCCCGTCCCCGTATCCTTCAGCGAATAGAACGGCGACCCGATCCGCTCCAGCTGCTCCGGCGTCATCCCGATTCCCTCATCCTTGACGCGTATCTCGGCGAAGTCCCCGTCCGGCCTGCAGCTTAGTTGAAGGATGCCGCCCTCGGGCATCGATTCAATCGCGTTCTTGAGCAGATTAATGACAAGCTGTCCGAATTGCTGGGGGTTGACGCTTGCCCGGCACGCGAGCTGCGCATCTACCCGGATCGAGACGCTTTGATTAGCCGCGTATGGCTGCATCACGTTCGCCGATCGGTTCAGCTCGTGCGCAAGCTCGACGTTCTCGCGTTCGGTCGAGGCCGGCTTCCCGAAGGACAAGTAGTCGCCGATGATCGCGTTCGCCCGGTCCAGCTCGCCGATCGACAGCTCGATATACTGCCTCTTCTTCACGGGCAACGCCGGATCGTCGAGCAGCTGGAGAAATCCGCGCGTCGCCTGCATCGGATTGCGGATCTCGTGCGCGAACAAGCTGGTCAGCTCGCTGATCGTCCGCAGCCGCTCGGCTTCCATGCGCACGAATTGGACGTCGTGGATGAAATCGTTCAACCTAACCGCGATCCATGTCGTCAGCAGCACGCACAGCAGCTGAATGGCCTGCACCTGCAAGCTTTCGAGCGAGATGCCGCGCAGCAGCGCTGACCATCCGATGCCTACAAGGCAATAGAAACCGGCGAGCGAGCAGGCAATCAGCACCCTTCGTACGAGGTCGCCTTTCAGGAAAGCTTTGCGCAGCAGCAGCATGGGCGGGATGCCGCACAGCGCCGTCAGCGCCGTCGTATAGAAGCCGATATCCACGCCCAGGTATAGACGAAATAACAGCAGAAGGACCGTCAACGCCAGACCGGTTCCCGCTCCGCCGTACAGGTAGCCGAGCAGCAGCGGGATGATGCGGATATCAAGCCGGAACTGCATCCCGTAATTGACCGGGAACGTCATGCACGCCACGAGCGCAATGCCCCATAAGACCGTCATGATCGCTTTCTTGTTCTTCTCCCACGGCATCTGATGGCCGAACACGGGCATCGCGATTAGCGCGATTTGCAATAAAAAATCTTTGATGACGTTCATCGATCCGGTTGACCTTCCTCATGATGTTCTAGTCTTCTGTCCCAATCGGCTGCTCCATCCACACATCCTTGAAATCGATCCAGCCGAGCGCGTTCAGCCGCACGACGCCGCGCACCGACGGGTGAAGCAGCGTATTCAACCTGCGGTGGTAAAGGAACACGACGCACGCTTCCTCGCGAAGCATGCTCTCGATGCCGCGGAAGATCCGCCTTCGCGCTTCGGGGGAATCCGCCTTGAGCGCCTCATCGATCCGGCCGGTCACCCAATTCAACCGATCGGAATCCAAATACCGTCTGAGCGTCGCGGATTCATGCTCATACGTCTCGATCTCGCACACCTCGTCCTCGGCGAGCACGATGTTCATCAGCGTGCCGTCCGCAGACTCGTCGTCCGCGCCGCAGACGCCGCCAGCCGGCACGACAACCTCGGTCCGGATGCCCCAGCGGCCCAGCCGCTCGCCAATCCAGCGGGCATCCCGGCCATGCTTCTCGTGGATCGCCAGCCGGAAGATCTCGCAGTCATAACCCGATTCGCGAAGCGCAGAGCGGATATCCTCCTCGCTATACGCGGCTGGCACATAAGCGCTGCTGGTCTCGGGACAGAACCCGTAAGCCGGCATCGCCCGGTCTCCGCCGATCTCGGCGATCATGTCGCCAGCGTCCAGAATCATCCTCACCGCTTGGCGGAAGCGCTCGCTGCGCTGCGGCCCCGGGCGTCTCAAATTCAGACTAAGCATGGTGCTCCCTCGGCACAGCTGCTCGATGTTCTGCCAGTCGTCCGTCGCCTCGCCGTACGGATCGGCATCCGCGGCATGCTGGTCCGCCGGCACGCCGTACGACTCGGAGCGGCAGTAATCCGGCATCACGATCATGTCGACGCGGTCCAAATAAGGACGGCCCTGAAAATAATCCGGATTCGCCTCCAGCCGGATGCGGCACGACGTATTTGGCGCAAGGCGGAACGGTCCCGTGCCGGCCGGCTGCGCCGGAAAGCCGCCTCCCTCCGCCGCCACGCCCGGTCCTGCTTGAATAACGGAAGCAGCCGCCGAACATACGAACCGGTCGAAGATTCGATTCGGTCTGTTCAGACGGAACCGGACGACCAGACTGCCCACGGCCTCGACCGCGGCGACGCCGCGCATAAGCCACCGGTTGCTGGTACCGCCGCGCAGCCGCTCGAACGTGTATCGAACATCCGCCGCGGTCAATTCACGTCCGTCATGGAACCGCACGCCTTTGCGCAGATAGAAGGTCCACTCCGTCGCATCCGCGCCGGATGTCCAATGATGCGCGAGCCCGCCGACGATGCGCTTGCCGCCCGCATCGTAATTCAGCAGCCGGTCGAACACCTGGCGGATGATTTGCGCGTCCATAGCGTAATAGAGCTCCGCCGGATCGAGCGTGCTCGTCTGTTGATTGACCGGGAACACCAGCGCGTCCGTCGCCCGAATCCCTTCGCCGCTTTCCTCCTTGCGGTAACCGAACTGCCCATTGAGCCAGGCAAGGAACGTCTTCCTGGTCTCCTCCCCTTGCCCATAAGCTTCCAGCAGGTCGAACGCTTGCTTATAATCCCCGCTCTCCGCCTGCCCGCGCGCAATTTCGAGCAAATAAGCTTCCTGGTCGATTCGAAAAACAACCTGAGACCGGTTGCCTCTGCCAAGCCCCGGCTTCCACTCGATAAGCCCCTCTTCCTCGAGCTTCCGGACGATGAGCCGCGCGTTGCGCGACGTGCAGTACAGTACCTCCGCGATTTCATCCAGCGTCGCCTCGATCGGGATGCCTGCGGCGGCGCCTCGCGAGAATCGGTTAAATAAAGTCAAATAACGTTCTGTCGTCAATAATTGCACGGCGAGTCCTCCCACGCGCACGATAATAAAAAGAGGAAATCCATTTACGAGAGTATACACGTTTAATCCTCTTTTGAACAGCGGATTGTTGCCGCTCGGGACGCGGGAAGCCGTGGCGGTGCGAGAACGGCCAATGGCGCCGCGGAGATGAGCTGCTCCCCTTGGCGCCAAATTGAACCTGCTGAACCTGCCTCTTGTTTAACTTCGTGCGCGGGAGTTGCTTGCGCGACCGCTGTCCGGTTACGCCCGCCCTTCGTAACGGAACGACGCGAAGTCCGCGTAGCTGCCGCCGGTGCGGTACATATCGTGCGCGCCGATGCCGATGAAGTTGCCGGTGAAGCCGCCGCACAGGAAGTCGATCGCAAGCTCCTCTCCGAGCGGCTGCCATGCTTCGTCATCCACGCGGCAGCCGAACCGCGCCCGAATGCCGTCCGCTTCCACGGCGAGGCTGACTTCCCCGCCTCCCGGAACCAAGACGACGTCCGGCAGCAGCGTGAAGACATCCGACGCGCAGCGCATGAGCCGTACGACGCGCCCTTGCCGCTCGTCGTGGGTCACGCAGGCGTACACGTAATTCTCGTCGTTCAAATAAAGCAGCAGCCCCGCCATCTGCAAATAGGAGGACGGCGCGTAATCCAGCGTCGTCTCGGCCCGGAAGCTCAGCTCCGTCTGGCGAATCGCGAGGATATGATGCCGGAATAACGTCTGCGGCGATTCACCCGCCGTAATCCGCAGATAGCCCGGTCGACTCGCAAGCGTACACCAGCTCTCATCCCGCAGCATCCGCAGCGTGTTCCAATTCGGGTGCAGCGAAGGGCCCTCGAAGCGGTCCTCGAACAGCGCGGTTGCGGGGCTGCTTGCGGAAGGGTTCCCCTCCGAGGCGTCGAGTCCGCCAGCAGCATGCGCGCTGCCGGCGGGAGCCGGCACGTCGAGCAGCGGCAACGTGCCGCCGCCGTGCAGACGGAGCCAGCCGTCTTCCGTCCAGTCCACCTTCTGGATGGCGGTCTCCCGGCCGAGAATCGCGTATTTCCCGTCCACCGGCCGCGTGCACAGATGCGCCATGTACCATTCGCCCTCCGGCGTCTCGACCATGCTTCCGTGACCCGCGCATTGCAGCGGCCAGTCCGGCGTATCGCTCGCGGTCATCATCGGGAACTTCGGATCGACCTCGTAGGGGCCTCCCAATTGCCGCGAACGCGCGACCGTCACGGCGTGGCCCGTCCCCGTGCCGCCTTCGGCGGTGATTAGGTAATACCAGCCGTCCCGCTTATATATATGAGGAGCTTCCGTCTTCGCCAGATGCGTGCCGTCGAACAGCTTCACCGGTTCTCCGATCAGCTCCTGCCGGATCGGGTCATATTCCTGCATGACGATGCCGGCCGACTTGTTGCCCGTCTCGATGCGATAATCCCAAATCTCGTTGAGCAGCCACTTGCGGCCATCGTCGTCGTGGAACAGCGACGGATCGAAGCCGCTGCTGTTCAGGTAGACCGGCTCCGACCAAGGACCGTCCAGCGACGTGGCGGTGATCAGATAGTTGTGGCTGTCTTTGAAAGGGCGTCTTGTGCTCTTCACGTCGGTATAGACCAGATAGTAGAGTCCTTCGCGCCAGCTCAGCTGCGGCGCCCAGATGCTGCCGTTCTTCGGATTGCCGCGCAGATCGACCTGATCCGTCAGCAAGTCGGCGCGATGCGTCCAGCGGATCAGATCGGCCGATTCGTACACCCGCACGCCCGGCAGCCACTCGAACGACGACACCGCGATGAGATACTTCCCTTCCGCGCGCAGCATGTAGGGATCCGGGTTGAAGCCGCGCAGCACCGGGTTGACGATGGTTCCTCTTCCTTCCGCGGCGCTTGCGCGCGCCGCGGCCGTTTGTTCGCTCATCTCGCTCATCCTACTCCCTTCCTCTTCAGAAAATCGCTGTCCCGAAACAATTCGTCCGCCTCAAGCCCGGCCGGGATTCGGTCGGAGCGCAGTCCGAAGCCGCCACCAGCTGGCGGGAATTCCCGCGGGTCGGGCTTTGCGCCTAGAATCGGCTCGCCAATCGGGGGCATCTCGCCGATGAAGGCCGGCTGCCTCTCATGTACCCGTATGGACCGACTCGCCGAATCGCGCTCGCCGACCGAACCAAGCTGATAGGCCCCATCCGTATCGCTTGAATCGGTCGTCAGCTTATCCGATGAGTCTTCCAAGCCGTTGCCCAACTGCCCGGCCGACGGCTCGAGGAGCGAGCGGCAGCCGAACTCCCGGTACCGGACCGTGGCGCGGGCGTGCGGCTTCTCCCAGTCGTCCCAACGGTCGGGATGAAGCCTTGCCCCGTATGCGCAGCCGACCCAATCGGTCTTGGCCGCGTCCCGCCATGGCCGGCCGAGATAGAGCGGCCCCGCTCCCTCCTCCGCCGTCAACAGGCATTCCCGGAACACATAGCCGTGCGCTTGGCAGGCCGGGGTAGAAGCGGCCGTGACGTAGATTGACCCGCCTCCGCTTCGCTTGCGCGCATGAATGCGGCAGCGCTCGAACACCGCCATCGCCCCGCCGAAAATATAATCGACCGTACCTTCGATCCGGCAGCCGATATAGAGCTGGCGGCAGATCGAGCGCTTCTCCCGGACCGGAATGCCGCCGAATGGCGTCCCCGCAAGCGAGGCGTCCGGCAGCGGACCGGTGCACAGCGTGTCCTGATAGCCCAGGAAGACGCAATGCCGGAACACCGTCTCGTCGCAATGGGCATACAACGCCAACGCCTGACCGACGAGGTCGCCGCAGCCGGCCGCGTTCTCGACCGTCACGTTCTCCATCGCAAGCCGGCTTCCGCCAAGGAACAGCGTCGGCGTGCCGAACGTGCCGAGCGGCTGACCGTCCGCGGCCGCCTGTCGCGCGGACAGCCGGCCCCGAATGACCACCTCGCCGATCCCGACGATGCGCAGATCCGAGCGATAGACGCGTACGTTCTCCTCGTAGATGCCCGGGAGGATCGTCAGCGTGTCTCGCGAACCAGACGGCCTCCGCTCCAGCTCGTCGATTGCCGCCTGAATCGTGTCATGGTCGCAGCCAGGATAGAGTCCTACAAGCATAGCGCAACGCTCCTTCCATATCGTGGGTCCCGATCACGTCGTTGCGCCTTCGCGCCTAGCGAGAACACCCGGCTGTCGAGGCATGCCGCCGCCCATAACCGGGCGGGCCGGCAGCCATGTCCGCATGGTGCGGCAAGCGGCCGGGCCGCGCTCTATGCGGATTCCCCGCGCGGACATTATGCCGCACGCCAAGTTACAGATGCTCCCGCACAAACCGCCGCCAGCGCGCCCGCATCTCCGCCGTCTCGCGATGACCACCGCCGCTAACGACCGATTGCCAGTTATCCGCCGCACCGGCTTCCGCGTAGCTACCGCGCAATCCCGCGTCCAGCAGCTGCACCCCTTCCGGCGGGCAGAGCCGATCGCTCCGCCCGTTCAAGCTCATGCGCGGCCTTGGCGCGATCAGACGCTGGATGTCTAACGTGCCGAACGATTGAAGAAGACCGGGCACGTAGGCGTACAAGCCATGATGATCAAGCCCGCGTTTCATGATCAGCGTCTCCGCCTCCACCTGCCCGCAAATATCGACGACGACGCGAATTCGTTCGTCGAGCGCGGCCAGCCACCAAGCCATCAGCCCGCCCATCGACATGCCTAGCGTACCGATGCGCGAGCCGTCGATGTCTTCCCTATCTGCCATCGCGTCAACAAGGCGAAGGGTGTCTTCCACCATCAGCCCCCACAGCACCTTGCCGCGCCAGAGCAGCTCCTTGAACAGCTCGCTCTCGCTTTTGCCGCCGCGATCGCCGAACAGTCGCATGTCCATGCAGCAGGCGGCATACCCCATTGCGGTCAACGCTTCGGCGTACGATGGCTGCTGCAAATACGAGCTGCTTACGGTCAGCTCGCGACGCCCGCGCTCATAATCTCCGCCGTGCGAATGATTCACGATAACGAGCGGGTAAGGGCCATCGCCATGCAGCGGCAGCGCGAGATCGACTGGGGCCAATTCCCCGTCGCCGACCTCGAGCAGCAGCGTGTCGAGGCGATAACCCGCGCGCGTCTCGCTGCGCAGCAGCTCGAGCCGAGGCCTACTTTGACCGTCAAGGTCGCCCTGCGCCGACCTTCCCTCGATGCCGAGCAGCCGCAGCAGCTCTTCCCGCCGGTTCACGGTTGCCCCCGATCGCTGGCAGCCTGCGTGCCTGCTGCCACTTCCGCTTGCGTCAGCTCCACCGACCCGCCTCTGCCAGAGCCTTGTACGTCTGCGGCTGCTTCCGCTTGCGCCGGCTCCGCTGCGCCGCCGGCTTTTACGCTCCGTGCGCCCGCTTCCTCCGCCCGCTGCACAAGCGGCTCCGGCTTGCGCGTCCGCACCGACCGGCAGCCGTCCAATTCCACGCATTCCGCATGCTCCAGATAGAAGGCTGGCCCGTCATGGTCTTCCACCGTCACCTTGCTAAACCGAATATCCCGTACGTTGCCGAGATAGAAGCCGCGGCGGCTCATTTTCGGTATGCCGTCCATCATCGCCGGGTATTCCGGCTCCGGGTCTTGCGCCATGGAGATGTCGATATTGTCGAACGTAATCTCGCTGATATACTGCTCGGCGAGTCCGTACAGGAAGCCTGCCGACGCGCGCACGCCCCGGGCGGTGATGCCGCTGAAGTGAATCCGCCGGAAGCAGGGCGTCTCCTCCGTGACGGGGTACGGATTTTTGTCCCAGACGTATTGGTCCTTGCCTTTGGGGCCGCAAAAGTAATACAGCTTCAAAATGAACGGACAGATGACGTCCTCCATCACGATGTTGCTCACCCGGATATCCTCCACGATGCCGCCCCGCCCGCGCCGCGACTTGAGCCGGATGCCGCGGTCGGTGCCGATGAAGACGCAATTGGCGATCGTCACCCGGCGAATGCTGCCGCTCATCTCGCTGCCCAGCACGACGCCGCCGTGCCCATGGACCATCGTGCAGCCCGTGATCGTAATGTTCTCGCATGGAATCCGCTCGGCCGTATCCTCCGTGCCCGCCTTGATCGCGATGCAATCGTCGCCGACGTCGATGTGGCAGCCTCTGATACGCACGTTGCGGCACGACTCGGGATTGATGCCGTCCGTGTTCGGCGAATCCGCCGGGTTATGAATGCTCATGTTGTCGATCGTCACGTCCTCGCACTCGATCGGATTGACCGTCCAGCTCGGGCTGTTCACGAGCGTCAGATCGCGCAGCGTCACGCGGCGGCACCGGTCGAAGCTGATCAGCTTCGGACGCGGGAACGCGAGCGCCTCCCGCTGCTCCCGGTGCAGCTTCCACCACGGCTCGCCGCGGCCATCCAGCTTGCCGAAGCCGGTCACGGCGACGTTCTCCAGATCCGCGCCGTAGATGCACGACGCGTAGACCGGGCGGCGGACGCCTTCCCAGCGGGAATCGACCGGCGCGTAATCTGCCGGATCGGCGCTGAACGCGATGACGGCGCCGGGCGACAGATGCAGCTCGATATGGCTGCGCATGCGAATCGGCCCGCTCAGGTACGTGCCGGCGGGCACGACGACCGTGCCGCCCCCTGCTGCCGCAGCCGCTTCGATGGCGGCCGCGAACGCTTCCGTTGCCGGCTGTTCGCCGCCTGCTACAGCCCCGTAGTCGGCGATGTTATAGACCGTCATGCTTTGCCCGCCTTCTCCGGCCGCGCCGCCGCGGAGCGGCCGTGCTCGTATTCCGCGCACGCTTGCAGGAACGCGCCCAAGCCTTTCTGATCGTTCGCGATGATCGGCTCGCTGATGTAATACGCGTACGTCCCGTCCCGGCGGTCCGCGCCGCCGAGGCCCGCCACCTGGCAGTTCTTGTTCAGGTTGACCCAGCCTTCCTTCGTCTCCAGCACGAACTCCGCGATCAGGCCCGCGAAGGCATGCTCCAGCGTCTCGTTCCATTCCGGATCCAGTACGCCCAGACGCAGCCCCTTAGCAATAGCCAACGTAATCATGGACGACGCGGACGCCTCCAGATAGTTGCCCTTGCGCCCCGCTTGGTCGAGCACCTGGTACCATACGCCCGACTCCGCGTCCTGCACGTTCCGCAGCGCGGTCAGCGTATCCCGCAGAATGCGCTCAAGCTCCAGGCGGTCCTTATGATGCCCCGGCAGCAGCTCCAGCACGTCGGCCAGCGCCATGACGAACCACCCCATTGAACGGCCCCAGAAGCTTGGCGACAGGCCGGTCGCCGGATCGGCCCACGGCTGCTCGCGCTTCTCGTCCCAGGCATGGTAGAGCAGTCCTGTCCGCTCGTCGCGCGTATGCTTCTCGCACAGAATGAACTGCTTCGTGACGTCGTCCAGCCCTTCGCCGTTCTCGAACGTCAGCAGATAGTCGAGATAGAACGGCGCGCCCATATATAAGCCGTCCAGCCAGATTTGGTACGGATAGATCTGCTTGTGCCAGAAGGCGCCTTCCGACGTGCGCGGATGCGTGCGCAGCTGCTCCCGGAGCGACGCGGCCGCCAGCTTATACTTCTCCTCGCCGGTCTCGCGCCACAGGTCGATGAGCAGCTTCCCGTTGTTGATATGGTCAATGTTGTATTCGTCCGCCCGGTAGCCTCGAATGGCGCCGTCCTCGCCGACGAATGCGTCCATATTGTCTTGAATATAGCCGAGATACCGCTGCTCGCCCGTGAATGTCCACAGCTGCCGGAAGCCTCTGAGCACGACGCCATAGTCGTAGGACCATTTGCCGCCATAGCCCTTGTCTTCGCCAAGCTGCGGCGTGCGCGCCATAATCGTCTCCGCCGTACGAACCGCCCATTTCGATTGCGCCATGATAACCTCCTCGTTCTCGTAAGCAGGTCCCGCCTCGCCGTCGGTTGCGGGCGGGCAGGACCCTGTCCATTACGTCTGTTTCGGGATTAGCCCTGCACCTTCGCGAACGCCGCTTCATATTCGCTGATGACGCTTGCGCCGCCGGCTTTCTTCCAGCTTTCCACCGCTGCCTTGAAGTCGTCCAGCGTCGCTTTGCCTAGAATATATTTGTACGTCGCGTCGGTGATGATCTTCTGCAGCTCGGAGCCTTGGGAGGACCATGTCGGCGATTCCAGCGAGTAGAACGGATTAAGCACGACGTAGTTCGCGTTATCCGCGATCAGCCGGTCTGCTTCCTTCTTGAGCGGGTCCGCGTCGTGAATCGTGAATCCTACTTCGCTCGGACGGGATGACGCGAACGGCTGCACTTCCTGCTGCCACAAGTCCTGATCCTTGATCGTGACGGCTTGCTCGGCATCCTTCGTATAGTGCACGCCTTCGATGCCGTACGTCATCAAGGCATACGCCTCTTCGCTCATCAGATCGTCGACGAACTGAAGGACGCGCTTCAGCTCGGCTTCGTCTTTGACCTCCGAGCGCGGGAAGGATAGCAGGCCGCCGATGCCGTTGTTGCCGCTCCAGATCGCGCGCTGCTGGCCCGGCGCCGTCAGATCGTTCACCATGACCAGCTCCATGTTGTCCTGCACGCCTTTGGCCATGTTAAGCAGGTTCTTGCTGTCGAACAGCGCGCCGACGTAGATGCCCGCTTTGCCTTGGGCGAACTTCTGCTGCTGATCCGTCTTGGCCGTCACCGCGAAATCCTGGTTGATATAGCCGTTGTCGTACAGCTGCTTCATGTAGTTCATCGTATTGACGTAGTTCTCGGTCTCGAACTCCGCGACCGCTTTGCCGTTCTCTTCCTTCCAGATGTTCGGCGTGCCAAAATAGGAGCCGAGCGTCTTGAACGCGCCGAACACCAGATCGCTGCGATCGACGAAGCCCGTCGTGTCCTTCTGCCCGTTGCCGTCCGGATCCTGCTCCGTGAACGCCTTGGCGACGTTCATCAGCTCGTCCGTCGTCTTCGGCACCGCAAGGTTCAGCTTATCGAGCCAATCCTTGCGGATGACGACTCCATTGCGGGCGAGCGCCTTCTGGAACGGAATGCCGTACAGCTTGCCTTCGATCGAGGCCGACGTCCGGGTATCCTGGGAGATCTTGCCCAAGTGCTCGAACTCGTCGAGGAACGGACCGACATCCCAGAACATGCCGGATTTGAGCGCGCTGCGCACCGAAGAGTTATCCAGAATCGTCAGCGTCACGATATCCGCGAGCGAATCGGAGGCGAGCGACGTATTGATCCGCTCCTCCTTGGACGCGTCCGGCACCCAAGAGAACGTCAGCTCCGTATTCGTCAGCTCCTCGATCTTGTTCAGCACCGTATCGGTCGGCGGCGAGGCGGTGTGCAGGATGTTCAGCCAGGAGATCTTCGCCGTCTCGGCTTGCTTGTCGCCTGTATTCGCGCCGCTGGATGCGCCATTATTCGTCTTGGCCGGGTCGCCCGCCCCGCCATTGCCGTTATTGCCGCCCGAATTGCCGTCGCCGCAAGCGCTGAGCAGCAGCGCGCTGCCGAGCAGCAGGGCCGCCGTTTGCTTCCAAGTTCGTTTCGTCATCTTTCCAATCCCCCTTGATCGAATAAAACGCGATAGTGCCTTCCCTGTCATGCCGCCCGTGTTCATGCTATCTTCCTCCCGGCAGGCAATGGCCCGCGGGCTGAATTCGTTGCGTTCGCGCCTCCAAGCGCGTCCTCCAAGCTCTAGAAGCGTGGCGCGAAGTCCGTGTCCTACGGTCGATATGGATTCCACTCGCGGCCGCTTCTTCGCCGCTCTTCTAGTACACGCCGTCCTCGCCCATCTTCTTCGCCAGCTTGTTGGAGAGGATGACGAGGATGAGGCCGACCAGTCCTTTGAACAAGCCGACGGTCGTACTGTAGCTGAGCTGCCCGTTCTTCAGGCCCGCCGTGTAAATGTACGTATCGAAAATTTCCGCCACTTCGCGGTTCAGCGAGTTGAGCAGCAGGTACATATGCTCGAACCCGAGGTCGAGCGTGCTGCCGATCTTCAGAATGAGCAGCGTGATGATGACCGGCCGAATGGCGGGCAGCGTTACGTGCCACATTTTCCGCAGACGCCCAGCGCCGTCCATCTCCGCCGCCTCGTACAGCTGCGGGTCGACGACCGTGATCGCCGAGATGAATATGATGGTCGACCAGCCGAGCTCCTTCCAGATGATCTGGCCGATGTACATCGTGCGCAGCCACTCCGCCGAGGTGAGGAAGTTGATCTTGGCGAAGCCCATGGCCGCCAGCAGCTCGTTGACGACGCCGCCGTCCACGGTCAGGAACACGAAGCAGATCGAGACGATGATGACCCACGAGAGAAAGTGCGGAATGTAAATGATCGTCTGGACCGCGCCCTTGAAGAACCGGTGCCGGACCTCGTTGAGCATCAGCGCCAATATAATCGGCAGCGGGAAGAAGAAAATAATGTTCATAAAAAACAGAACGAGCGTGTTGCGCAGCAGCATCCAGAACGTCGGCTCGGTGAACAGCCGTTCGAAATGCTTGAAGCCGACCCACGGGCTGTCCTTGATGCCGAGGAAAGGCTGGTAATCCTGGAACGCGATGGCGAGCCCGCCCATGGGCAAATACTTGAACGCGATAAAAAATAGGAAGCCCGGAAGGATCATCAGGTAGAGCAGCTTGTTGCGGCGAATCTCCTTCCAAGGGATGACGGCCCTCTTCTTGCGAATGCGGGCAGGCGAGAGCGAGACCTGCGGCGCGGCGGTTTCCTGCATGGGTAATTCCTCCTTGTAAGCGCTGCCTTTCATGTTCTAAGCGTAGGGCGAAATGGGCGTTCCGTACATAATCATTTGACCATGAACCGCCGCGAAGCCCGTCGTTACAGCGTTTCGGTTATATCAATCTGGGCTCGTGACAACCGTCTGAGCTTATGATTATCGCCGCTCGCGCCCCTTCTCGTCCCTCTGCAAACGCTATACGGGCAACACCTCGGATGCGGATTATATACGGAATGCAAGCCGCTTGGTACAGTCGAAGTATCTTACATCCCAAGGAGGATAACCGCTATGTCGCCATCCCGCAAACGATCGTCCGTGGGAAGCCTGCTGTTCCATGCCGCGAACAACACGGCCCTCGCGCTGATCGCCCTAATCTGTCTCGTTCCATTCCTGAATGTGTTCGCCAGCTCCTTCGCCTCTACGCAGGAGGTGGTGTCCAAGAAATTCATCCTCTTCCCGACGACGTTCTCCCTGGATGCGTACCGGTACGTGCTCTCCACGCCGACGCTCTTCAAGGGACTGGCCGTCTCGATCGGCGTCACGGTGATCGGCACCGTCGTCAGCATGGCGCTGACCGCGCTTATGGCGTACGGCTTGTCGCGCAAATATTTGTACGGCCGCGACTTCATTAATTTCGTCGTCGTCTTCTCCATGCTGTTCAGCGGGGGGATGATCCCGACCTTTCTCGTCGTCAAATATTTCGGACTCATCGATTCATATTGGTCGATGATCGTGCCCGTGGCCATCAACGCCTTCAACCTGATCATCATGCGCAACTTCTTCCAGGCGCTGCCCGAAGGCTTGGAGGAATCGGCCAAAATCGACGGTTCGAACGACTTCGGCGTCTTCTTTCGCATCATGCTGCCGCTGGCCATTCCGTCGATCGCGACGATCTCCCTGTTCTATGCCGTCACCTATTGGAACACGTACACGAACGCGATTCTCTATCTGGCGGATTCCGCCAAATGGCCGATTCAAGTGCTGCTGCGCCAGATCGTGCTCGTCTCGAGCGGCATGCAGGCGGAGGGTACTTCGGTCGACGTCATCCCGCCCGCGCAGACGATCAAGATGGCCGTCATCGTCGTCGCCACCGCGCCGATGCTCATCGCCTATCCGTTCGTGCAGAAGCATTTCGTGAAAGGCGCGCTGCTCGGGGCAGTCAAAGGGTAGCGCGACGGTTCGGCGATCTCGATCCGTCCGGATGAATATAAAGGGCTTCGCCCTTCTTGGACCCCTTCTTTACCTCCCCCAAGCCCCCTCGCGAGGGGGTTCCAGGCTTATGCTTCCGAAGCGCGCTTTCCTGTGGAAACCGCTCAGGCTCTGCCCTCTGGACTCCCTTTTCGTGCTGACAACATGGGTGGCGGGCGGCGGTTGCGTTCGTGCTGGGCACGCTTTTGTCCTGGGGGACAAAGCTTCATACGGCGCCCCTCCCTCCCCCCCCTCCACCGCAATGCTGTCAGGTTAAGGAGAAACGTCCGGATGGAGAATGAGCGGCGTGCAGACGAGCAATAACGACCTAGGCGCCGTTATCGGGCGCAACGGCTGCCTGCAGACAAGTTATAGCGACATAGACGTCATTATCGGGAGCACGGACGGCCTGTGGACGAGCAATAGCGACATAGGCGTCGTTATCGGGTGCTCGGACAGCCCGTGGACGAGCAATAGCGACATAGGCGTCGTTATCGAGAGCAACGGCTGCCTGTGACCGGCAATAACGACCTAGGCGTCGTTATCGGGAGCACGGATAGCCTGTGGACAAGCAATAGCGACCATTAGCATCGCTATCGAGGCACGGACGGCCTGCAGACGAGCAAGCCCCTACCACGTCCCGGCGCGCTTAACCTGACTTGCCCCCTCCGCCGAGGGGGCTTCAGGCTTATGCTTCCGAAGCGCGCTTCCTGTGGAAACCGCTCAGGCTCTGCCCTCTGGACTCCCTTTTCGTGCGGACAACATGGGTTGCGGGCGGCGGTTGCGTTCGAATTGGGGCACGCTTTTGTCCTTGCGGACAACGCTAACATAATTGTTGTTAGGGGTGGTCCCGCCCCGTTTAACCTTGCAGTACTGCCTTCCGCCGAGGGGAGCCAGCGTTGACTAAGGGACAAAAACTTTTGTTCGAGCCTTGGGGTGTTATCCTGGAGTGCCTATGCGCTTGATGCGGCTCCGTGCTGACATTCGCTTTCGTCCGCTTCCGCAGACACGCTTTACCTATACACAGGACTACTAGCAAAGGAAAAGCCGCAATCCCCGGTGGATGTGCGGCTTCGTTATGCGGTCGTATGCGCTTGTGTAAGCTAGGAGCTCTGCTGCTCCTTCCGGTACGCGCCTGGCGTCACGTTCTCTTTCTTGCGGAAGGAACGGATGAAGTTCTGCGGATTCTGGTATTGCAGCCGCTCCGCGATGTCCTTCACCGACAGGTCGGTCTCGAGCAGCCACTTCTTAGCCATGTCCAGCCGGTAGTTCATGAGGTACTCGCTGAACGTGATGCCGAACTCCTTGCGGAAAATGCTGCTCAAGTAGTTCGGGTTGTAATGCAGCCGGTCGGCGATCAGCTCGAGCGACAGCTCGCGGTCGTACTCCTCGCGCACGATCGCCGCGACCTGGTCGGAGAGCGAGCGGAATTGGCGGTTCGTCTTCTCCTTCATGCGGCGCACCATCGGCTGGATCGCTTCCTCGATCAGTATCCGCTCGATCTCCTCCGGGTTGCGGATCTGGAGCAGCCGCTGGAACAGCGTCCGGTTGTCCGGCGTCAGCAGCACCTGGATGCCGAGCAGCTGCTCGAGCTGGATCAGGTTATTAACGAAGCGGATGAGCGTCATCTCGAAATCGGCGGAATCCTTGCTCGTCTTCATCATCTCGGCGAGGAACGGATACAGCGCGCGGGAGACGCCCTCCTCGTCGCCCAAGCGGATGGCATCGAACAGCGCGTTCTCCAGCTGGGCCGGGTAATGCAGCACGACGGGACCGGAGACGACGTTCGAGACATCCTCGTAGAAAATGATCGATTCCTTGCCGAGGTTGAGGCGTTGGTGGAGCGCCTGCTTGCCCATCTCGCACGCTTCCTTGCTCCCGAGCGCCAAGTCCTCGTACAGATTCCCGAAGCCAACGCTGACCGACACGTTCAACACATCGCGCGCATGCCGCACGGCGGCCTTGGCCGTGCCGAGCAGCCATCTGCGAATGTCGTCCTCCGATTCCCCGCTGGGCATCAGTATCGTCGCCTGCGTGCTTTCATTAAGGACGATCGGGATGAGACGCTGCTCCGGCGGCACGATCTCCGCAATCAGTTTGCTCAGGCCAAGCAGGAGCATGTCCTTATCGGCGGCATCCCGCCCGCCGTAGCTGTCGAGCTGGATCAGCATGACCGTGTAACGGCAGCCCGGCTCCGGCCGGTACCCGAAGCGATGCAGCTGATGTCCGAGCTCCTCGGGGGCGACGCGCCCGCGCAGCAGATTCAGCGCGAACTGCGTCTCCAGCTTCGGCATCTCGGATTCGATCATCTGCGCAAGACCCTGCTTCTCATCGAGAATGGCGTCGATCGAGCCGATGATCCAATCAATCTCGTTCGACCGGGGGCCCGGGGCCGCAGCCGGCAGACGACGCTGGATGCGGCGAATCGAATTAGCGAAGTAATACGAGATGAAATACGCCACGACGGCGATAAGCGCCGAGATGATCAGCCCCATGACGATCAGGCCGTATCGGGTCGTCCGCAGCGCCTCCGTCGTCTCGTCAGGCGCAAGCGGCGTCGCGTAGATCCAATTGTTATAGTCGGAACGGGCGTAGACGATGCTGGTCGCCTTCCCCTCGCCGGCGCTCAACCGGGTGAGACCGCTCCGCTCGGCCCCGCTCTCCGCGGCAGCGGCTGCAAGTCCGGTCAGCTGCGCCGCAGGGAGGCCGAGCGCGCGATTCTCGTACAGCAGCTCGCCCTGACTGTTCAGGATGAGGACCGCGGCATCGTCGTCCGTCCGCAGGATGCGATTGAGTCCGGCGAGCGACAAGTCCGCCAGCGCGATCGCTTCTTTCTTGTTCGAGAACGACGGCAGCGAATAGACGAACCGGAGCCCCTCGTCCGTGCGCTGCCAGAACAGGCCTCGCGGATGATTGCCAATATAGGATGCCGTCAGCTCTTCGCGCTTGGCCGCGGACAGCTGCGACAGCTTGCCGCTGGCAATTTCCCAGTTCTGCACGAGGCTAATCAACGTATATTTGGCGCCCTCCAGTCCCATCGAGGCGATATAATTCAGCTGCGTATTGACGCTCCGGTAAGCCTCGAAATCCTTCTCCGTGATCGGATTCTCGATGACGTCACGGAAGGAGCTGGTCGTGCTATAGGTACTGAAAGCGTATTCAATTGTTTTGATTTTTTGCTCCAGACTGTTCTTCGTCTGGGTGATGAACGCTTGTTTGCTTACGGCGACCCGTTCCAGGACGGATTGCTTCGTCGTCATGTAGATATAGGTACCGAAGCTAGCCACGAGGCCGATGCCTAATATGAGAATGGAAACGAATATGCGGGTAAACGTGGTTCCTCTCTTCATCGCGAACTCCTTTGCCGCCAAATATTTGGGCCTTGCCCCATTATATAGGCTGATTTAAGCTTTTGACAAATAGATTAACATGCGTACTATCTATTCTATCTCGTCTTCCGAGGAGGTTTGTTCAGAGATGCTTAACCTCTATATTGCAGGAGATTCCACCGCCGCGCAGAAGGGCGGCGGCGAGAAGCCGATGGCGGGCTGGGGCGAATTCCTGCCCTTCCGCTTCCGTTCCGGGGTGACCGTGCGCAACTGGGCGATCAACGGCAGAAGCACCAAATCGTTCATTGCTGAGGGCCGGCTTGCGGCGATTGCGCGCGAGATCGTGCCGGGCGACTATTGGTTCATCCAGTTCGGCCATAACGACGGCAAGCGCGAGGATCCGTCGCGCTATTGCGACCAAGACGACTATCGCGCCAACCTGAGCAGGTTCGTCACCGCCGCGCGCGAGGCGGGAGCCATCCCCGTGCTGCTTACCCCCGTCAGCCGCCGACGGTTCGCGCCGGACGGAAGTCCCGATCCGCTCGCCGTCGGCCCTTATCCGGAAGCGATGCGCGAAGCGGCCGCGGAGCTCGACGTACCGCTGCTCGACCTGTTCGCGCGTTCGCAGCAGTTGTATGCGGAGACCGGCGTCGAGGCGTCCAAATCGCTGTTCGTCCACCTGGCTCCCGGCGAGCATCCCAATTATCCGGACGGTCTGACGGACGATACCCACTTCTCCGAGCTAGGCGCCCAAGCGATTGCCCGGCTCGCGGCGGATGAGATTCGCTGTCATCCGGCTCTTGGGGCGCTGGCGGCGCAGATGCTGCGGGAATAGACGGACGCTGCACTGCCAGCAAGAGCGGTGAACCCCACAACGTTAGCTACGCGATCCACACGGGCTGATATCAGACATAAGTGATGATGCTCGCTCAAGCTGCGCGGCATGGACGTATGCCAGTGCCGCCCCTTCCGCGCTCTATCGTTTTGAAGCACGGCATACCAAAAAGGCTGCCCGCGGCAGCCTTTTGTTTTCGACCTATTGTTATTATCCGACCTTCGGTATCCAATACTCGTACGCAGCCGCAGAACCGCCCGCTTCCCCGCTATTGTCTTCGATTCCTTCGCAGCCTTGGTCAGCATGTCGCCAATCGACGCATGCAGCACGAGATCCGCATAGCCGCCTAAGCGGCGTCATGTTGGGGTAGACGATGACGAGTTTCGCCCCGTGCCGCTTGGCAAGCAGCTCGCTCAGCATCGCGTTCCCCTCTTGCTTCATTAAAACCGCGTGAAGACGTTCAACGATTCAAGCGCGTTGCCTTCGAAATCGAACAAGCCCTGGTTGCCCCAATGGTTGCCCATGGCGCCAACGTCGTTGCCGTATTCCATGCCGGGCAGGCTCGCCCAGCTCGTGCCTTCGAGCGGCAGCCACGCCGGCTCCCAGTAGACGATGCCGAGTCCGCGGCCGCCGGGCACGCTCCGCACCGTCGTCATGAGATCGGACAGGAAACGCGCCTGCCCTTCCACCGTCGCCGGATAGCCGCCGATGCGCGTCGACTCCTCCGTGAAGATATCCGCTCCGTGCTTGCTGTCGGCCGTGAATCCGTACGCCGTCTCGACGACGAGCACGTCCTTGCCGTAGCGCGCGCTAATGTCAGTCATATTGAAGCTCAGCTCGTCCAAGCTGCCGTGCCAGATCGGATAGTAGGACAAGCCGATGATATCGTAATCGACCTGCCGCGCCTGCATTTCGTCGAACCACGTCCGATAGAGCACGTTGGAGCCGCCCGCGTCGAGATGGAGAATGATGCTGGAATCGCCGGCTTCCCGCGTCGCCCGAATGCCCGCTTGCAGCAAGCGCGCCAGCCGATCGAAGGCGGCTTGCCATTCGTCCGCATCCGTCTCTTCGAACCGCTTCTCCTCAAAATGATACTTCGGCGTCTTGCCCTCCGGCCACAGCATGCCGTTCGTCGTCTCGTTGCCGATCTGCACGAGCTCGGGCAGCGCGCCTTCCGCCTTGAAGCGCGCCAGCACGTCCGCCGTGTAGCGATATACCTGCGCCTCCAGCTCTTCGCCGGTCAACGACGCCCACGCTTTGGGCTTGTATTGTTTCTTCGGGTCGGCCCAAAAATCGCTGTAATGGAAATCCAGCATTACCTGCAAGCCGTGCGCTTTAGCCCGTCCCGCCAGTTCCAGCGTCGTCTCCAGGTCGTTCGTCCCGCCCAGGTATGGCGTGCCGTCTTCCGCGTAAGGGTCGACCCACAAGCGCAGCCGAACGACGTTCAGCCCTTTGATCCGGAGAATATCGAACACATCTTTGCGCTCCCCGTCCAGGTAGTACGCCCCGCCTAAGCTTTCGATCTCCTTTACGATCGAGATATCTGCACCTTTAATGAATGGTTGGCTCATGTTCGTCGTTCCTCCTGCTCGTTAATCAGCCCGGCTGCGATGGCCGAGACAGGCGCTTACTGCTGTCCACTATACAAAAACGCGAGCGGGATCGCAACGCGCGTGGCGAGCTTCTGCCGAAGGGTGCAGCTGCCAGGTGAGACGTTCATGATAGCGGAGATGTCGACATTGCGTTCTCCTCATCATACAACAACCCCCAGATCAATATCGGCGTGGCGAACGGGTATTAAGGACGTCGAATGTTACGAGCCCTTTCATAGCAAAAAAGCCGCTCCGCAAGGAGCAGCCTCTCGTGACTTCGCTTCTGGTATCCGATCATTCAGCGGCGGACTCCAGCTCGTCCTCTGTCATCCATTGGTGGTTTTTGACCGGCGCTCCGCCTGCGGCCGGTACGTAATCGACCATGTATACGGTTGTCGGATTCGCCGAATCAATCACGGCTTCCGCGCCCTGCATCCCTGCCATATGATCGGCCTCCAAGGTCACCTTCGCTCCCGGCTGCAGCGGCACGTCGCCAGCGCCTTGGATCTCTTCCTGAATCACCCACTTGTGATTCTCGACCTTCTCGCCGCCGCTTGTCGGCGTATAGGTTACCGCATAGGCGATCGTGTCGAACGCGCCGACGACCGTCCCTTTGGCGCCTTCCATCCCGGCCATGTGTCCGTCGCGCAGAATTACCGCGGCCCCCTTCTCAAAAGCGGGTTTTGCCGCTTCCTTCAAACCCTCGGGCAGCTTGCCTTCGCTCGTATGATGCATCCCCTCCATCGCTTGCCCATTCGCCGCGCCGCCTGCTTCATTCGACTCCGTCGGTGCGGCGCTTTGCCCGCAGCCGCTCAACGATACGACCGCCGCCAAACCGAGGATCGCCATCCATTTCTTCATCATTGCACGTCCTTTCACGATTCCATTCCTTAGGTACATAGAAGATGGTACCTGCAACTTTTGAAGATCCCGTGAAGACCGGGCATCGAGTCCGGAGTGGGAAGGGCTGGACGCTGAAATGTTAACCGGCGTGTAATGGAATTTCCAAGATGAGCAATTCAAGTTCGCTGCTACAGATATGGCTCCCTGCCTTCGTCCCGGTGGAGCGGCAGACGCACGCGGAAGACGGCGCCGCCATCATTCTCCGCCCACACCTGTCCGCCGTGCGCCGCGACGAGCTTGTGCACGATCGCAAGTCCGATGCCGCTTCCGCCCGATTTGCGCGTCCGCGATTTGTCTCCGCGATAGAAGCGTTCGAATATGTAGGGCAAATCCTCCGAAGGAATCCCCGGTCCGGTATCGCGAAGGTCGACCGTAACCTGTCCGCCTTCCTCCGCCAATTCAATCCGTACTTCGCCGCCCGGCTCGGTATGCGCAAGCGCATTGGTAAGCAGGTTAAGGAGCACCTGCAGCATGCGCGAATCGTCCATGTCCACGCACGCTTCCGAATCCATCCGCACGCGCAGGCCGACGCCCTTCCGGGCATAGGCGGCTTCGGTAATCTCTGCCGCCTTGCCGATGACCGGCGCGAGCGGCTTCGGTTCCAAGCGAAGCCGGAAATCCGGCGCGTCCATCGCATGAAGCTCCTCCAGCTCGGCGACGAGCGCGATCAGCCGCTCGACTTCCTCCGAACAGGCGCGAAGACGCGATGGCGTCGGCTCCCATATACCGTCCTCGAGCGCGATCAGATGGCTCTTCAGCGTGGCTAGCGGCGTCCGCAGCTCATGAGCCACGTCTTGGGACATCGTCAGCCGCAGCTGCTGCTGGACCTGCAGCTGTTCGCCAAGCCCGTTCAGCGACCCCGCCAGCTGCGCGAGCTCGTCCTCGCCTCTGACGCGGACACGCGATCCCCATTCGCCCTTGGCCATGCGCTCCGCCCCCCGCTTCATCTCGACCAGCGGGGCCGAGACCCGCTTGGCCACATAATAGCCGAGCAGCGCCGCGATCGACAGCGCGCCGAGGAACGTCAGCAGGGTCGATTGCATCAACGCTTGTTCGAGGTGGCCGCCGAAGCCGGTCAAGCCGGCCGAATCGGCTGCCGCCCCCTCCGCCGATTGCTGATGCCGATACATCGTCAGATGGTAATGAATGCTCCAGAGCGAACTGACGGTAGAGAGAATCAGAATGACCGCGGCCATCGCGATCAGGACGGCAGCCAGCCGATGATGCAGTCGTCTCAAGGCGATTCCCCTCCCGTGAACCGGTAGCCCGCCCCGAACACCGTCCGGATGAACCGCGGTTGGCGAGGATCGGCTTCGATTTTGTGCCGGATGTTCTTGATATGCTGGTCGACGGTGCGACTGTCCCCTTCGTAATCATAGCCCCATGCCATCTCGATCAACTGTTCCCTCGCGAATATGCGCTGCGGATGCTTCGCCATCGCAAGCAGCAGCTTGTATTCGTTCGGCGTCAGATTGATAAGCTCCCCATGCGCGGTTACCGTCTGCCGCAGCGAATCGATGACGAGCGCGCCGTCCTCGTACACGATCCGGTCCGCCAGCAGCTGCGAATCGTCGGCGCGCCGCAAGATCGCCCGAATCCGGGCCAGCAGCTCCCGGGGGTCGAACGGCTTGGTCACGTAATCGTCCGCGCCGAGCGAGAAGCCTTCGATTCGCTGCTCCTGCGACGCTTTGGCCGTCAGCATGACGACCGGCACGGAACTGGTCCGCCGGATGTGCCGGCATACCGCTTCGCCATCCATGTCCGGCAGCATCAAATCGAGCACGACCGCGTCCACCCGCTCGCTGCCGAGCAGGCGCAGCGCCTCCTGTCCCGTCTCCGCCTCCAGCGCGGCTAGCCCGCCATGCCGAATATAGGACGCGATGACTTCCCGGATTTTGGGCTCGTCCTCCACGATCAGCACCGTTCTCACTTGATTTCCTCCTCTGCCGCGAACAAAGTCACTCCTACTATAACCGAAACATGTGATGAAGTTATGTATAGCGGCGCAAAAAAAACGGAACCGCCGGGATATCCCTTTGGTTCCGTTCCTTCATATGCGTTGTTCGACCACGATCAGCGTTGCCGAGCGGGCCGGCAGCTTCACGGACAGCTCGCCGCCAGCGCCAGTCTGGGCATCGCCGATCGCGCCGAAGCGCGATTTCGATCCAGATCGACGCCCTCGCGGCCGAAGATCGCCTGCGCCTCCGCTTGCGCGATTCCGGCGCTGATGCCGTCGCCATTGCCGAAGTTGTACTTGGTAATCGCCAGCTTCGCTTCCGGCAGGTTCTCCGCGATGAGCTCCTTCATTGCGGGATAAGCCGCACCGGCTCTTGAATCCACGAGTTGTCGATGAAGTTCGGATCGTACATCGATTTCAGCGCCTGGAAGCGGCGCTTCGCGGCTCATCGTATGCGGCCGCCCTGCCGCGCACCAGTGACGCGCTGTCACAACATTTGTCATAGAGGGGTCCGACGTGCTCTCGTCACTATGCGGGCGCGGCATAGTTTGTTAGAATTTGTGCTATCACTTTCACAAACGCAGAGGATGGGTACGGATGATACGAGTATTGATTGCCGACGACCAACGGCTGCTGCGGGACGGCCTGCAGACGATTCTGCAGCTCGAGGACGATCTCGAAGTGGTCGGCGTGTCGGAGAACGGCCAGGAGGCTTGCGAAGCGGTGCGGGAGAAGCGGCCCGACATCGTATTGATGGACATTAAGATGCCGGTGCTGGACGGGATAGAAGCCATGAAGCTGATCAAGCGGGATTATCCGTCCACGGTCGTGCTCATTCTGACGACGTTCGCCGAAGACAAATTCATCGTCGACGCGATGGCCGGCGGCGCGGACGGCTTCCTGCTGAAAGATATGCCTGCCGATAAAGTCGTCCACACCGTGCGGGAAGCGGTCAAAGGACAGCTCATCCTGCCGGCGGCGATCGCCGCCAAGCTGGCCGCGCGCCTCTCCGTACTCTCGGATACGGGCGCCGACGCGTTCGACGAGACCGAGCTGCGCCGCCAGGGCCTAGTCCTGACCGAGCGGGAACGCAAAATCGTCCTGCTCATGATCGAGGGCTACTCCAATCGCCAAATCTCGGCGGCCCTCTTCATGAGCGAAGGAACGGTCCGGAATTATATTAGCGTCGTCTACAACAAGATCGGCACGAACGACCGCAAAACCGCCATCGCCAAGCTGAAGGATTTGCTGCTTGGCGATGCGCTGTAAGCCGATGGGACACATGCGCCGGATCGGAAGAACGGGACTGCTCATGATTTTGGCGGTACTGGGCGGTTGGTTCTTGATCGCGGGAGGCCTAGGCGCGGAAGTCGCGGGGGCCGCGGCAGACAGCCGCACGGATAGCGGCATGACCGATAGCTCGAAGCAGCCCGTAAAGCCGTCGGGCGTGGATTGGGAACAGTACCCGGTCCGATACATGATCAATTGGCAGTTCTACCTCGGAGAGGAGCCCGGTCCGGGCGCGAAGTGGACGCCCTTGGACGAAGCGGCCGGCAAGCGGCTGGCGGATTATAAAGGAACGCTCTGGCTCAAGCGAGAGCTGCCCGAACTGCCGCCTCGCGATCCGTATATGGTTCTGTCCGAATTCAAGCATGCGGAAGTGTTCCTGGACGGCAAGTCCGTCTATGAATTCAATATGCGCAATCCCGATCCGTACATGAACCCGGCCGCCGCGCTGCTGCCGGTTCGCCTGTCGCCGGACGACGCGGGCAAGACGGTGTCGATCAAGCTGCTATGGGACCGCAAGCCGATGCCCTCCTATTGGAACAACCTCGGCGACCGGTTCACGATCTTCAAGTCTTTTATCGCGCGGGAATGGATCCTGCTCGTATACGGCGTCATTTTCTTGATCAGCGGCACCATATCGCTCTTCATGTTCCTCCGTCGCAGACAGGAGCTGCTGTACTTCTGGTTCACGATTCTGACGTACTGCGCCGGCACGGGGATGATCACGCTCATCACCGCCTTGCAGTGGTTCTTCGACGGCATCTACCGGCTCTATTATTTTCGCGACGCGCTGCTGACGATCGGCATCACCGCCAATATCGGGTTCTACACCGTCGCGCTCGGCAAAGAATACCAGCGGACGTACCGCGTGCTGATCGGCGTCATGGGCACGTATTCTCTGGTCACCGTCGCGGCGGCGTTCATCCATCCGGGTTTGTACGTCAGTCTCCTCGTGCAATGGCTGCCTTACGTCATGCTTGCGCTATTCTCCGTCATGACCTACACGCTGGCCCGGTATATCCGCAATCACCGGACGCGGGAGACATTCTGGCTCGGATTCGGGTATGTGTTCCTGCTAATCTTCGGGTTCCTGCACGTGCTGCTTAATTATTTCGCCTTCCTGCAGGACCGCCTCCAATGGCCGCGCTTGCTGCTGGAGCTCAGCCCGCACATGCTCCCGGTCGGCATTCTGCTGTTCCTCTTCTCCCTCGCCATGGTCATCTTCGGCCGCTTCTCCGAGGTGCACCGGCAGCTGCAGCGGTATGCGCGCGAGCTGGCGGCGAAGAACGAGGAGATGGCCGTGTACGATCAGCTGAAGGACGACTTCTTGCGCAATACGTCGCACGAACTGCGCACGCCGCTGCACGGGATCGCCGGTCTGACCGAATCGCTCCTCGACGGGGCGGCCGGCCCGGTCGACGGCCATATGAAGGGCAATCTGCAGCTCATCTTGGACAGCTCGAACCGGCTGCTGCGGCTCGTGAACGACATTCTCGATCTGTACCATATGATGCACCGCGACTTGAAGCTGAAGCCCGAGCCCGTCGATCCGCGCCAAGCGGCCGGCGTCGTCATCGCGGCGCTCACCCCGCTCGCGCGGCGCAAAGGTCTGGCGACGCATGTCGGCATTCCCGAGAACAACGGCCTTGCCGTCCATGCCGATCCGAACCGGCTGGAGCAGATTCTGTATAACCTGATCGGCAACGCGATCCGGTATACGGTTGAAGGCGCCGTTACAGTCGTCGCCGAACCGGCACCCGGCGGCATGGTCACCATCGCCGTCGAAGATACCGGGCCGGGCATCACGCCCGAGCGCATGACGACGCTGTTTCAGCCGTTCGCCGCGGCCGAGAGCAGCTCCGGCGGCGGCACCGGGCTTGGCCTGTCCATCACGAAGCAGCTCGTGGAGATGCAGGGCGGCACGTTCGCGATCGGCCCGCGACCCGGCGGCGGCACGCGGGCGAGCTTCACGCTGCCGGCCGCGCTGGTCTCTCCGGAGCAATCTGCGGCCGAAGGCGCTGCCGCCGCATGGACGGAGCTGGCCTCGCTCGCACCCGAGCCAGCCGCCGTGCTGCCGCTCGCGCCAGCCTTCGACGAAGGCTGGAACGATGCCGCCGCAGGCAGCGAGCCCGGCTCGAACGCGGCCGACGCGCCGAATAACGCGCCGGTTGTCACGTCGCCCCTCCCAGTGACCGCGAATGCTCGCAAGACCAGCGTCGCGCCAATGGACGACACTTTGCATGGCCAGCCTACTATCCTGCTGGTTGACGATGAGCCGATCAACCTGCAAGTGCTGCAGCATTATCTGCGCGGCGAGCCCTATCGGCTCCTCCAAGCCAAGGACGGCCAGGAGGCGCTGCGTCTGCTGGCCGGCGGCGCGAAGCCGAATCTCATCCTGCTCGACGTCATGATGCCGCACCTCACCGGCTACGAGGTGTGCCAGCGCATTCGCGAGCAGTGGTCGCCGAACGAGCTGCCGATCATTCTGCTCTCGGCGCGCAACCGGATCGTCGACATGACGCAAGGCTTCGACGCCGGCGCGAACGATTATATCTCCAAGCCGTTCTCGCAAGGCGAACTGCTGGCGCGCGTCCATATTCAACTGAAGCTGGCGCAGTTCCACCATTCCCTCGAAGAGCAGGTTGTGCTGCGGACCCACGAGCTCGAGGAAGCGAACCGCATTCTCGCAGGCTCCGTCCGCGAGACGGCCGAGGCGCTCACGGAAGTATCGGTGCTCGAAGAGCGCAACCGGATCGCCCATGAAATGCACGACGTCGTCGGGCATACGCTGACGGCCGCGATCGTGCAGCTGGAAGCGGCCAAGAAGCTGTCCGACCGGGATTTCGGCAAGTCGGTCGAACGGCTCGATGTGTCCAAATAGCTCGTACGCAAAGGCTTGGACGAAATTCGCCGCGCCGTGCGCATGCTGAAGGACGAAGGCGCTTCGTTCGATCTGGCCGCGGCGCTGAGCGAGCTCATCCAGGATACCCGCGACAACGCCGGCGTCGCCATCTTGTATCGGCCGGAGCCGCTGCCTCTCCTAAGCGGACTGACGCAGCGCGTCATTTATCACGCGCTCATGGAAGGCATGACCAACGGCATCCGTCACGGCCGCTGCACGGCGTTCGCGTTCGAATTATATGCCGAGGACGGCTGGATCTACTTCGACCTCAGCAACGACGGCGACCCATACGGCACCGCGCGCCCCGGCTTCGGCTTGACGTCGATGATGGAGCGCGTCCACCTGCTCGGCGGCTCCGTCCGCATCGGCTCGCGCAGCGGCGAGGACGCCGGCACGCCCGAAGGCTGCCGGCTGGCAATCTCGCTCCCGTTGTCGGAAGAGCGTTAGCACGATTGCAGAACCGAACGAGACCGGCCGCAGCTGGCCGGGAGCTTGTTCGTTTTTTTTGATTGGCGAGCACTTCGATCGCGTTTTCGGCGTTGGCGGACTCTCTCTTACGTGATACGATCTTTGTAAGTCGATAATAAAGAAGAAGGAGCTGAAGCTTCATGTTAACGATTCGCGCGATGTTCGCGCATATGGATTGGGCGAACCGCCAGCTGCTCGAGACGATGCGGTCCGTTCCGCTCGGGGAAGCCGGCAAGGCCGCACCGCTGCTGTTGCACATGCTCCAAGCGGAGCGGATCTGGCTCACTCGGCTGCAAGGCAAAGACAGCCGGCATCTTCCGCTGTGGGGAGACGACGTGGATATCGACGCATGCGCGGCGCTGATCGAAGCGAACGCGGACGGATTTCGCACCTTCCTGGACACCCTGTCGGAGCATGAGCTTGACGAGACGGTCGCGTACCGCAGCCAAGCCGGCGCGCCGTTCGAGACGACCGTGCGGGACATTCTGATCCATGTCGCGCTGCACGGTCAATACCACCGCGGCCAGATCAACACCGCGCTCCGAGCGGGCGGGTTCGATCCGGCGGCACTGGATTATATTCTGTATGCGAGGTTAGCGGAGAAGGCGTAAGCGTCGCGCGCCAAGGCACGCTTTCGAGGTATAGCGAGAGCTGCCGGGATATGGCGAGTGACGAACAGAAAACGACGATCGCCATATATAGTTGGCGCACGGAGCAGCTGTCGGTAGCTGCTCTTTTCTGTGTGGAATTTTGTTATTAGGGCATTTGATAATTTTTCCATAGCGTGGTACCATTAAATTAGTTATATTGACTTTAGTTACTTTTTTCAAAAAAAGAGAGGTGGAACATAGTGGCAGATCAAGATCCTCGCTTGGGCATTCCCCGCAACGACGGGCAGCTCAGCATCGTGTTCAACAAGGGCGGCGCTCGCACGGGCGCGGGCAGGAAGCGGCTTGGCATTACCAAGAAAACGTCCATAACGCTGCCGGAAGACATTTGGCGTCGGTTGGAGGCGTACTGCACGGAGCATGGCACGACGCAGTCCGAGGCGCTGCGGACGATCATTACCGGCTATTTCAGCGACTGAAGGGGGCTCAACTTTGACGCATCATACAGAAGCGTTCACCCAGTTCCTGCACGACTATGAGCGACGCCATGGTTTTGCTGGAACCGTGTCGGTATCCCGGCATGATGAGATCATCTTCAGTCAGAGCTGCGGGATGGCGAACGATGAACGGGGCATTCTCCACTCCCCATCATCTATGTTCAGAATCGGCTCGATAACGAAATCCTTCACCGCGGCTTCCGTCCTCCGGCTTGCCGACCAGGGGCAGCTGAGCCTTGACGATGCCATCGGCGACTACTTCCCTTCCCAGCGAAGCGGCGAACGTATTACGCTCGGCCACCTGCTATCTCACACTTCCGGCATCGTCAACTATACGGACGATCCGCTCATGCGCGAATGGGCTTCCATGACCTCCACGCCGGAAGAGATATTCGATCGCTTCGCCATCGTCGAACTGCTCTCGCCGCCGGGATCCGCCTTCCATTATTCCAACTCCAATTACGTCCTGCTCGGCATGCTGATTGAACGAATATCTGGTCAACCTTATGCACAATTCCTGCGATCCGCCGTGCTCGCCCCTTTAGGCATGCAGGACACGCAAGTCGAAACGCCCGGCTTCATGGCGGAGAACCGCCTCTGCGGATACGAGCTCGATGCGTCCGGAGCCGTCATACCCGCGCCGTTGTTCGATCCGACTCAAGCTTACGCCGCCGGGAATCTGCTCTCGACCGCGCACGACCTCCGTCTCTGGGACCGGGCGCTGCGTTCGGACCAGTTTCTTGCCCCTGATCTCGCGAGCAGGATGTACAAGCCCGCATTAGCGCAATCTCCTTATGGCTTCGGCTGGTTCGTTCAGGACACGCCCTTCGGCCGGGCGGTGCTTCATGGCGGCGGCATCACGGGCTACGCCTCGATGTTCTTGCGGTTTTTGGACACCGGCATAACCGTCATCGTGCTGAGCAATGTCTCTCGCGATGTGAGTGAACTGAGCAAGCAGCTCGCTATCCTTGCCCACCAGGTCGCATAGAAACGCCCCTCTCCGACACGACCGGCTTGAAACCGGTCCATGCGGGGAAGGGGCATTGCCATCACTTGCGCTTCATTTCGTTCTTGTTCTTATCGTCGCCATGGTCGTCATCGTCGTCGTTGTCCTGTTCTACATCGTGAAATTCGATCTTCGACTGCGCCGTAATGTAATCGAAAGGCGTGTAGTCATTCGAAGGCCATCGTCTATTCCGCAAGGCCTGGATCAGCACGGCTCCGAGTAACAGCATGATGCTGCCCGTAGCCCCGAGTATCATATAAACGCTGAAGTCCATTTGTCCGTCCCCTCTCGGCTACTGTGCCAAATCAATCGTTGGGCACATATGTCCGCATGATCATCTGGTACGATAGTTGCGGCCGATGAAGGCAGACGGTTCCTTCCACCGTTGAAAGCGGGACAGGATCGCTTCGGTCTCCTTCCAGAGAATCGATAGCGATTGGACGCTATGATTGGAGCGGCGAATTGCCCCGGACCCGGACCGTGAAGGAGGATCAGCCAAACGAACCGGTACGAGCAAGACGCCGACGCACTCGATGACGAGCAGATAACAGATCGGCATCCGGTCTTTGAGCTCGAACGCCAATCGGCCGAAATCCCCGCGCACGTACAACAGCAAGAGCTGCAACAGTTTCATGTAGGCTCCCTCCTTGGCCAGATTTCTCTATCAACTAATGATTTGGCAATTGCACCATATAGCTGCGATCGGCGTCAAATATTCATGCAGAACTCCAGCCGCCTTGCTTCCAGCGGCAGCCCGAGCTCGAACAGCCTCGCGCAGATGGCCCGGATCACCTCGTAATTATCCACGCCCTGCGCCTGACAGTCCCGGATAAACCCGAACAAGCCCGATTGCTCCGCGCTCTCGACGTAGGCGACCAGCTGCTCGGCATCCCGCTCCGGAATCTGCTTCCCTTGCCACGGATGCGGCGCCGGTTTCTTCGACGCAGCATCGCTTGCGCCGTAAGCCGCAACGCCCAACCCGTCTGATGTGTGGAGAATGACGTTGTTCAACCGTTCTTGCCGAGCCGCCTGAATGTAGGCGAATCCGTCCGGAATCGGTTGGAAACCGAAGCGCTCTAAAGCCGAGTCGCGCGCGATCCCCCGCTCTCGCTCCCACTTTGCCCGACTGAAATAACCGCCCGATTCTTCTTCGTCCTCCTCATCCTCGTCATCCTTTTCTCCCTCTTGCTCTTTCAAATACTGCAAATACCGCGTCTCCGAATCGAAATCGTTCAACAGCAATCCTTGATGATCCGAGAAATGCAGCGCGAAAAATTCGCTTATATTATTGGCCACGATTCGCGTGCAGTTCCCGAAATCCATCGGGGCGACGCAAATAATCGGCGCTTCGCTCAAATCCGTTACGGCCCCGAAATCCGTCAAGAACGAGTAATGCGTGCCGTCCATCCCCGTATTCGCGAACACGATCGCATCAACCGGCGAACTCTGGTACCCGCCATTGTCGGCCGGATCGAATTGAAGGAAATAACCAGTCGGCGTTTCCAAATACGGAACGTTCGGCTTGATCTCTTTCTCCCATTTCATCAGCTCATCGAGCAAAGGCGGTATGATATAGTTTGGTTCTCTATGCATGTGGAACTTCTCTCCTCCAACTTGTCCTAGCAGATATCCTGAATCACTATTGGCGCGCACCCTGACACTTTTTTCCGTTTGCCTAGTCTATATACATGTGGAGAAAGGAGGCCGGCGAACTTGCAAGGCGACTATATGAGATATCTATCCGAAATTAGTATAACGGATTTCCGGCTGGCGGTTGAAGCGTACGGCGACGACGTGTGGAATTATGCCTACGTCCTGACGCGCGACCGGCACCTGGCGGACGAGATCGCGCAGGATACGTTCGTCAAGGCGTACCGGTCCTTTCAGACGTATCGGGCCGAAGCGTCGATGAAGACATGGCTGCTCAAAATCGCGCGCAATACGTGGCTAACCCACCGCAACTCGGCTTTCTTCCGAAGAGTCGTGCTCGCTCCGTTCATGGCCAGCAAGGGCACGGCGCCATCCGCGGAGAACGCGTATATGGACAAAGTCGTCACGAGCGAAATCTGGGAGATGGTCATGCAGCTGCCCGCGAAATATCGGGAAATTCTGCTGCTGCATGCGCATCATCAGCTTGATCTCGACGAAATCGCCCGCGCATTGGGCATCTCGGAGAGCGCCTGCAAATCCAGGCTGCGAAGGGCGAAAAAAATGGCGGCAGACGCCATGAACGAGAGGGGCGGTTGGCGATGAAGCACGAAGCCGAACGACACTGGGAACGCGAGTTGAGACAACCTCCGGCGACGGGCAGGTTCTCGCCAGACATGTGGGTCGAAGTGGAGCGCAAGCTGCAGGCGAAGCCGGATCCATTCCGGTTCATGAAGCCAATCGTAGGAGCGGTATGCGTATTTATGCTGGCCTTGTTGACCGTCTACTACCTCCAGGCCAAACAGGCGGATTACGTCACGACGACCGGAGATCCGATTTACGCGCAGATCGAGAAAGAAGTGCTGCGAGATCTCTATAATGATCCCGACGTGGAAATGATTCACGATTACCGCGGACATACGGACAATTGGGCTGTCGTGTACGTGGATTATCATCGCAAGGGGGAGGAGCTGCATACCGAACGCGTGCTGTTTGATTATATTGGCAAAGGTCCCGAGCCGGAGGGGCGCATAAGCTACTATTCGTATTCACAACCCCGCGGCGTCCAAACAGGCAGCGGCTCGAATTCTGGGGCAGAAACGCACGATTGGAAAAAGGTGTTCGAATTCGGCTCTTCCGGGCATGGGGGCGGTCCGGAGGTGATATCCGCTTATTACCAGATTCAAATTAACTGGAATCGGCAAACCGAGGAAATCAAGCTCTACAACGCGAATCCCTCGCAGCAAACAACCGTGCTCGGCATCTCGCAAACATGCGAGGAACCGCCGCGGGAAATCAGGACGAGCGACGGGCGCTTCTATCGGCTGTATAACGAAAGCGTCACGAGCAATCCTGTTGTCAAGCTCGAATCAGTGACGTGTAAAGAAGGCGTAATCGAGCGTACAAACGAAACGGGTGCCAGCGCAATTTCCGTCTATTCCATTGACGGTGCGTATTAGCTGCTCCTCGTCGGCAACTGGGGAAGAGCCCTGTACACCGAGATCGAGTTGGATCAACCATGAGCCCGGTTGAGCCCTAAAGTCCAAACAGCAGCCTTGCACAGCACATATATAACGCTTCCCTGTCTATTATTTCGGTCCATGCGCAAGTCCCTGACATCATACGATTCAATAAAAAGAGCAGCCGATCGCCAGATCCGCTGCTCTTCTCTACCCGGTTGACCCCATCACATTCGGACATTCCTGTACACGCGCCTCTGCGTACAAGCTGGCACATTGTCGCCGGCCGCAATCCATTGCCCCGTTCGCCACCCTTCCATCAAGATGACTCCGCAGCTCCGGGTACTTATGCTCCAAGCCCAGCTGCGCGATGACCATTCTGACATCGATCGTTCGTTTCACTTCACTCGTCCTCCTATCGTTTCGCAATTACCGAGCTAGCTATCTGTAACCCGATCGCTGTTCTTTCGAATCATCCGCGCCCTACCAGCTCGATCGTCACGTCCTCGCCGCCTTCGGTGATGTCCTGTAGTCCACATACGCTCATGCTGTTCTTATGCTACTCATCGTAACTGCTCCAGGGAGGGCGGGCCAGTTACCGGCTGTCATCATTTTTGTCACCGTGCGCAATGACGGTCATGTCGAACCATGGCAGTCTCGCTCATTCGGAGCTTGCGGTGCACCAGCTTGATGTCACGCGCGAGCCGAGAATCGAGCAGACGGATCATGCGAAGAGGCGGATTGGCGCCGCGACGGTTCTGAAGGCCCGCATCTGCATTGATTCGATTTTTCTATACCTAAAGGCCGATAAGATCTAACGATTTCGCTGCTACTTATACGTGATCCCCGGTACAAGCGGCCTTGCCGGCGGCCGCCACAAAGATGCTATAACTATTGTCTATACTTGCTTGACTGCACCATCGTTCGCGCTACTTCGCGGGATTGCGGATTCCCGTCAGCTTGCTATGATGGACATGCAATCATACGATTTGGGAGGTTAAATCATGGACGTACGACCAACGTTAACGACGAGCTGGGGCGCTCCCGTCGGCGACAACCAGCACTCGATGACCGCCGGCTCCCGCGGCCCGACCCTCATTCAGGACGTGCACCTGCTGGAGAAGCTGGCGCACTTCAACCGGGAACGCGTGCCCGAGCGCGTCGTGCATGCGAAGGGAGCCGGAGCGCACGGCTGCTTCGAGGTGACGAATGACATGTCCGCCTATACGAAAGCTTCATTCCTGTCCGAGGTCGGCAAACGAACGCCGCTGTTCATCCGCTTCTCGACGGTGGCCGGCGAGCTCGGCTCGGCCGACACGGTGCGCGATCCGCGCGGCTTCGCCGTCAAGTTCTACACCGAGGAAGGCAACTACGACCTCGTCGGAAACAACACGCCGGTGTTCTTCATCCGCGACGCGATCAAGTTCCCGGACTTCATCCATACGCAGAAGCGGCATCCGCAAACCCATCTGAAGAACCCGAACGCGATCTGGGATTTCTGGTCGCTCTCGCCGGAGTCGCTGCACCAGGTGACGATTCTCATGTCCGACCGCGGCATTCCCGCTACACTGCGCCATATGCACGGCTTCGGCAGCCACACGTTCAAGTGGGTGAACGCGGACGGTCAAGCCGTATGGGTCAAATACCATTTCAAGACCGAGCAGGGCATCCGTAACCTCGACGTCGAGCTGGCCGCGCGGCTCGCGGGCGAACAGCCGGATTACCACATCGAGGATTTGTTCCGCGCGATCGACCAAGGCGACTTCCCGGCCTGGACGTTGTACGTGCAAATCATGCCGTACGAGGATGCTCGCACCTACCGCTTCGATCCATTCGACGTGACCAAAGTATGGTCGCAGAAGGATTACCCGCTCATCGAAGTCGGCCGGATGGTGCTGGACCGCAATCCCGTGAACTATTTCGCCGAAGTCGAGCAGGCGACGTTCTCGCCCGGCGCCTTCGTCCCCGGCATTGAAGCATCGCCGGACAAAATGCTGCAGGGCCGCCTGTTCGCCTATGCGGACGCCCACCGGTACCGGGTCGGCGCCAACCATAACACGCTGCCGATCAACCAACCGGTCGCGCCGGTGCACCACTATCAGCGCGACGGCGCGATGCGGTCGGACGGCAACGGCGGAAGCGGCGTCTATTACGAGCCGAACAGCTACGGCGGCGCAGCCGACAATGCGGCATACAAGCCGGCGCCGTTCGAGGTGGACGGCCTGGCCGATAGCGCTGCCTACGACCGCGACGACCATTACACGCAAGCCGGCGACCTGTATCGGCTCATGAGCGAAGAAGAGAAGTCGCGACTCGTGAGCAACATCGTTCAGGCCATGCTGCCGGTCGAGCGTGAGGAGATCAAGCTGCGCCAGCTCGCGCACTTCTACCAAGCTGATCCCGATTACGGGCAGCGCGTCGCGGAAGGGCTTGGCTTAGCCGTCTCGCAGCCGACGTAACCGCTCCTACAAGGCGGCAAGCATGACAGCTCCGCGGGGCAAGACGACGCGGGGCTATTTGCGCCGCCTGCACTCCTCCTAGTAGATTCCGCAGCTCTAACCAACCGTTCGTCAATCGCATGTATTGGATCACCGCGCAGGATGGATGGGAGGAAGCTGCCGAATGCATCGCCGATTGGCTGACCCGGATGTTGTACCTAATCAGCTTGCCAATCCAGATCAGATCACCAAACGGCTAATGGCCGTTGGGGCCGCCTCCTCGTCAACCGAGCACCGAAAAGTTACAGGCGGAGCGATCCTCCGCCTGTTTGGCCTGCCTGCTTTTGGACGTACAGATTTCGCGGGAACGCGAAATAGCGCCCCGGATACAGGTTCCGAGGCGCCGCTTGTCATGATTCGACCGCTATATATGAGGGCATCTGCATCACGCACGCGTAAAGTGCCCGATATGTGCAGTGCCGGTTAACCTTTCTCCGCCAAATAAGCCGCGACTTCCGCCAGTCGAGACGCATAGCCCCACTCGTTGTCGTACCAAGCGGCTACCGACAACAGCTCGCCCTGTACGTGCGTGAGCGGCAGGTCGATGATCGAGGAGTGCGGATCCGCGACGATGCGCGCGGAAGTCCATTCGCCCTCCAGTACGTCCAGCACGCCCTTCAGCTCGCCTTCCACTGCCGCCGCGATGAACATATCGTTGATCTGCTCCGCCGTGCACGGCTTCTCGGTGACGAGGTTCAGCTCCGCGATGCTGCCGGTACGGGTCGGGATGCGATAGGCTTTGCCCGTAATTTGGAGATCGGGCCAAATGAACTTGAGCGCCTTGGCCGCTCCCGACGAGGATGGGATGATGTTCTCCGCCGCCGCCCAGGAATCCCGGCGGTCCTTCATCGGCTGGTCGGTCAGCGACTGCGTGTTCGTGTAGGAGTGGACGGTGGAGAATAAGCCGTATCGGATGCCGAAGTTCTCGCGCACGAGCTTGACGACGGGCGCCAGCGCATTCGTCGTGCAGCTGGCCATGCTGATGATCTTGTGCTTCTGCGGATCGAAGCTATCCAGGTTGATGCCCTTCAGCAGCACCGCGTCGCAATCGTCCAAGCTTTTGCTCGGTCCGCTGACTAATACCCGCTTCGCCCCCCGGTCTAGATGGAGCTGCGCGACAGGCCGAGTCACCGCGCGTCCGGTACAGTCGACGACCAAATCGACGCCGAGCGCCGCCCAGTCGGGGATTTCCTGGGCCGCATTGAGATAGACGATCTCGCGGTCGCCGATGACGAAGCGCCCTTCTTGCCCTTTCACCGGCTCCGGCCAACGCTTGTAGTTCGTATCGACCTCGAAGAGCGCGGCCAGCGTCGCCTCGTCTTTAATGTCCGATACCGAGTACGGCACGAACAGCTGATTTTGAAGCGCCGCGCGCAGCAGCTGCCTTCCGATGCGGCCGAAGCCGTAAATCGCGATTTTACCCATAGTAACCTCCTTAAAATTCGCATTCAAAAAATCGCTGCTTCGTGATCAATTGGCGACATTTTGAATGTTCTCTTAAATTATGAAAAGAACTTGACGCGGTCGGACAGCGGATGGAAATCCTTCTCGCCCGGCTGCGCCGTCGGCTTGCCGAACGGCATCTGGGCGATCAGCTTCCAGTCGGAAGGCAGGTCCCACGTCTTGCGCACTTCCTCGTCGATAAGCGGATTGTAATGCTGGAGCGAAGCGCCCAATCCCTCTTGCTCGAGCGCCGTCCAAATAATGAATTGCAGCATCGCCGACGATTGGTTGGACCAGATCGGGAAATTGTCGGCATACGTCGCGAACTGATTTTGCATCCCTTCCACGATCGATTGATCCTCGAAGAACAGAATGGTGCCATAGCCGGCCGAGAAAGCGTTCATCCGCTCGTTCGTCGGGCCGAATTGCGCCTCCGGCACGATGCGGCGGAGCGACTCCCGCGTAATGTTCCACAGCCGGTCGGATTGTTCGCCGAACAGGACCACGACGCGCGCGCTCTGGGAATTAAAGGCGCTCGGCGCGTATTTCACCGCATCGTTCACGATCGCCTGGATGCGCTCCTCCGAAGCGACGCGATCTTTGCTTAAGCCGTAGTACGATCTTCTTTCCTGGACGGCTTTCATGAATGGTTGGCTCATTGTCGATTCCTCCTAAAGATCATGTGTATGTGAAACGTGACGAACGCATAACGATCCCCCGCAAGATATGCGTTGCGCTGCCTTGCGGAGGATGCGCCTAGCTTGTCTAGCTTCGGACTCGCGGCATTTACGCCTTCAGCCAAGCATTAGCCAGCAGCATCGCGCCTCGCGCCGCCGCGGTGTCGGCCAGCGCGTTCAGCATGACGAAGTCGTGAATAATGCCTTGGAACCGGGCTGTCGTGACGCGAACGCCGGCTTCCCGCAGCTTGTTCGCATACGCTTCGCCTTCATCGCGCAGCACGTCGGCCTCCGCCGTAATGACGAGCGCCTCCGGCAAGTCCGCCAGCTGCTCCTTCGTCGCGCGAAGCGGCGAAGCATAGATCGTCTCCCGCTCGCTTGCCGTCGTCGTATATTGGTCCCAGAACCAAGCCATCGCGTCGCGGCGCAGGAAGTAGCCGGTCGCGAATTCGTGGTAGGAGCCCGTGTCGTTGCCCGCGTCGGTGACCGGATAGAAGAGCAGCTGCTTGCGAATCTTCGGTCCTTTGCGCTCCTTGGCAAGCAGCGCGATAACCGCGGTCATGTTTCCTCCGACGCTGTCGCCCGCGACGGTCAGGCGCTCCGTGTCCATCCCTTGGGCTTCGCCGCTTGCTTCAATCCATTGCAGAACGGCATAGATTTCCTCGAGCGCGGTCGGGTACTTCGCTTCCGGAGACAGGCTGTAATTCGGGAATACGACGCACGCTTCCGCGCCGACGGCCAGCTCGCGGACGAGCCGGTCATGCGTATGCGCGTTGCCGAATACCCAGCCCGCGCCATGGATGTACAGGATAACCGGCAGCTTCGCCGGCGCGTTCTGCGGGCGGAGGATGCGAATCGACACTTCCCCGCCCGGTCCGCCTTGGATGGTCAAGTCCTCGATATCGACAGCCGGCTTCGCGATGTCGCCGCTTTGCACGTCGTCGACGGTCTCGCGCCCTTTCTCCGGTCCCAGATCGAACAAATACGGCGGATTGGCCGTCGCTTCCACGAACTGCCGTGCGGCTTCCTCCAGGACCACTTTGCTTGCGACATTTTTACTCATGCGTAACAGCTCCTTCGTTATCTTGTGCCTTCCAGCTCGCGGACGACGATCGGCGGCAGGTTCTTCTCGATCGCTTCGCGCTCCTCCTCGAACCAGGCGGGCAGCTTCAGCGTCTCCCCCAGCCGGTCGGCAGGCTCGTCATTCGCGAATCCCGGCGGATCCGTCGCGATCTCGAACAAGATGCCGCCTTCCTCGCGGAAGTAGATCGCATGGAAATACTGCCTATCGATGATCGGCGTCGGATGATGACCGCTGCGTTCCACGTTCGTGCGCCAGGCCTCGTGGTCCTCATAATCCTTGGCCCGCCATGCGATATGATGGACCGTGCCCGCCCCAGCAACGCCATGCGCCATCGGCTCCACGTTGACGTCGATGCGATTGCCCAGATCGCCCGTGGCTCTATATCGCGCGAGCGTCTCGGTCTGCGCTTCCAGCTCCAGACCGAGCACGTCTTCCAGCACATGACGCGTCTTCTCCGGCGCTGTGCTGTACAAGACCGCGCCGCCGAAGCCCTTAATCGCCCGATCGGCCGGGATGCCGCTATACGACCAGGTGCTCGGCGCGCCATCCTCCCGCTCCACGAGCTCCAGCTTCAAGCCGTCGTAATCCTCGAACTGCAGGTACGTCTCGCCGAACCGCTCAGCTGACGCGAATGGAACATTCAGCCGCGTAAGCCGCTCCTGCCAGAAGGCCAGCGCCCCGACCGGGACGATAAAAGTCGTTACCCCGACTTGTCCGCCGCCAATCCGCCCTTTCGCGGCTTGCGCATACGGGAAGAAGGTCATGATCGTCCCCGGACTGCCCCCTTCATTGCCGAAGTACAGGTGGTACACCTCCGGCGCGTCGAAATTAATCGTTTTCTTCACCAGCCGCAGACCCAGCACTCCGGCATAGAAGTCTACGTTCGCCTGCGCGTGTTTGACGAAGGCGGTAATATGGTGTATGCCTGCCGTTTGTTGCCGCATAAGACACATCGCTCCCCAATTGTTTTGATGTCTACTATAGGGATATCCCCGAGAACGAACAATTCCGTTCTATCTATAGCAAGTATTACGATTTGCTATAGCGCGAGAGAGCCGGAAGCTTGGCACCCCTCCCGCGGAATGCCAAAAAGCCGGGCTTGCGCCCGGCTTTCCCATTCGTCTGTATTCGGCTCCCGGATGATTAACCGAGGAACGACTTGAGCATCCACACATGTTTCTCTACCGAGCTATGAATGGCCAGCAGCATGTCCCCGGTCGTCTCGTCGCCTTCTTCGGCCGCGATTCGCATCCCGTCCTTCAGCTCGTCCACGATCCGTCCGAAGTCTGCCGCGATCGCGCTTACCATGCCGGTCGCCGACTCGCCGCCCTCGGCATCCCGCACGGTTGCCAGCTCCAGAATTTCGCGCAGCGTCGCCACCGGACTGCCGCCCAGGGCGAGCAGCCGCTCCGCCAGGTTATCCACGTGAAGCCCCGCTTCCGTGTACAGCTCCTCGAATTTCAGATGCAGCGTGAAAAATTGCGGGCCTTTGACGTACCAGTGAAAATTGTGGAGCTTCGTGAAGAGCAGGCTCCAGTTGGCGATTTGCGTATTCAGTACTTGCGGCAGTTGGCTAGACATGCGAAAAGTCCCCTTTCGGAATTAACAGTATTTTGCAGGGACCACTATATCACAGCCTTACGACGGTTGCCTATACCCTTTGTCACACTTGCTGACATACGAATTCTCATGAGACTTAGCTATAAATCAAGGCTATACGAAGTATAGAGAGAGCGATATTGATCGCGTTATAGGCGGGGCATAAGATGGGGTTAATGTCTAGAGAAGGAGGCTATGCCTTGAATCCACAATCGGCCGCGGATGCGCCGAAACCGCAAGCGACCGCCATTCTGTTCTGGTGTTCCTTAATCGTCGTGTCCGCCGTCTACTTAACGATCCCGCTTATCTCGCTGTTCGCGGACATCTTCCGCGTCTCCGCCTCGCAAGCCGCATGGGCAGGCAGCGCGTTCTCGTTCGCTTTCGCCGGCGGCGGCCTGGCATTCGGGGTGTTGTCCGACCGTTACGGCCGGAAGAAGCTGATGATGGCGGGACTTGCGCTGCTTAGCGTCACCACCCTTGCGATCGGCACGGTCGACGCCCTGCCTTGGCTCATCGCGCTGCGGGCGCTGCAAGGTCTTGCCGCTTCCATGTTCCCGCCCTCCGTGCTCGCATATGCGATGGAGATGTTCCCGGCCAGGAAGCGCGTGACGATCATCGGCTTTATCAGCACCGCCTTCCTGATGGCCAGCATCGTCGGACAGCTGTACAGCAGCTTGATCGTGTTGTCGTTCGACTGGTCGTACGTGTTCTACATTCTGTCCGCCGTCTATCTGGCGTCGTTCGTCGCGATCGTCTTCGGCATTCCGGGCGACAAGAACGGCTCGCCGCAGGGCGGATTCTTCGCCCCATTCGCCCGGATCGGCTATATTTTCCGTCGCCGAGGACTGCCTATCGCTTACATCATCTCGGGCACGTTGTTCACCGCGCTCGTCGGCTACTTCTCGACGCTCGGCAGCTATCTGTCCGGTCCGACGTTCGGCATGAGCCATCAGGAAATTCTATGGGTACGGGCAGTCGGCATCATCGGCATGTTCATCTCGCCCTTCGACGGCAAGCTCGTCGACCGATTCGGCATCAAGCCCGTCTTATGCGGTGGATTGGCGCTCGCCGCCGTCGGCTTGGGGCTGCTCGGCGTCTGGCCGAATCTCGCCTTCCTGATCGTGACGAGCGTCGTCTTCACCACAGGCGTCGCAATGGCACTGCCGGCGCAAATCTCGATGATCGGCCAGCTTGCGGGCGACATCCGTGCGGTCGCCGTATCGTTCCATATGTTCATGCTGTTCATCGGCGCGTCGCTTGGCCCGATTGTGGCCGTATACCTGATGGATCTGGGCGGTTACTTGTTCACGTTCCTCGTCTTGGCCGGACTGCTGGCCTTGAGCACGGTCGTGCCGATGTTCATCCGGCTGGGGGAAGCTCCGGCTGCCGCGCATGGGCAGGCGCAGCATTCGGCTTAACGACTAAAGCAGAATGCCGAGGTATCCCGCTGTCATGCATCGATGACGACGGGATGCCCTCAACGTCAGCATCATATTAAAAGGTAGGAGCAGGCGGTTCGTCTATTCTCATACGGAGTAAACTATAAGGCTTCACCCGCAGGTCGTTACCATAATGAAATCTTGCCTGCCGATGTAATTGGTTCACGATGAAATATAAGTATTGATCTGGACCAATAGAAAAAGTATCCGGCCATAAAAGTCGCGGATCATGCGCGATGGTTTCCATGATTCCATTGGGCAATATCTTTCGAATACTATTATTTTCATAGTCTCCGGCGTAAACATTTCCTTTTGCATCGGTGATCATTCCATCCGATGCGCCTTTTTCTCCCCAATACTTCACGTGATGTTGTACATTCATATCCGGTATCGTGCGGTCTCTTAGGACTTCCGTTGAAATCGAGTATAGTTGACGGCTGGAGAGCGGACAAAAATACAACATCTTGCCGTCCGGAGAAATCGCTATCCCATCGGATGCCAATCTAAAGGGCGAAGTAGATCCGTCTTTGTTTCGATTCATCAGGATTTTACCTTCAACTTTCGGCAAGAAAAAAAGATCGGGCGAAGTCGAATATGCTCCGTTTAACCTTCTCCAGGCAAAGCCCGTTTCTAAATCAACGACAATAATGGCTCCCGGTCCTCGCGAAGAAGAATCCGTTATATAAGCATAACCTGCTTTACCAACACGAAAATCAAATCGGACATCATTCAGATAAGTCGTTGGCAGGACAACATCATCCGTGAATGTATATACCTTTCTTATGGTATTTGTATTTAAATCTACAGCGACTAACTTCGCTCCCCCTTTGATGGGTGCCGAGAAATTAGGAGCCCCCGTGTCCAATACCCAAAGCGTCCCCTTTCCATCCGCAACGACACTTTGAACGCTAATGAAGGACGTTGTGATAGTCGACGGGCTTACCACGTTAGCTTCTAAACTAGGATAAGGCTGTAATGTATCGTGAACGATTTCAGCCACCGTAAATTTAACGTCGTCTCCCCATTTCGGGAAGCAAATGAAGATACGCCCGTTCTCGGAAACAGTTACGCCCGTAGGCATGGCGCCATAAAACAGAAAAACCGCCTCAAACTTACCAAAATACGTTTCGCTCGGTAACATCACTTGTATAAAACCCTCCTCAACAGGTTCGAAGTGCTATCACCTATTTATATGACTGAATGTAGCGTCTATAACGACAACGAGTAAACGATGGTGTTGTCGCCTAAGTTCCTCGCGCGAGAGCATGAATATTAAGAAGTACGCTATACATAGGAGCCTCCTTCCTTGTACAAGCTATGGCCATGGACATGGAACGAAATATATTGCTGCTAGTCTGGTTTGTGTGTATAACAACCATCTTTTTTCTTGTTCCAAGAGCAAAAGCGCATGAATTTGTGTTGTGCTTTCTTGTGTGTCAGGCTGTTGGATGGGTAGTAGAAGTGCTGCTCGTTCACTTTGATTTGGTGGCCTACCCGTTGCGTGAATTCCCCAAAGCTTCAGATCTGAATATCACGTCCAAAGTGGTGTGGACGCCTGTTGCGAGCGGCCTGTATTACATCTATAGACCTCGTGCGAATAAATGGACAGCGTGTTTTTACTTTGCAGTCTGGATTTCAATGCTCACCTTAATCGACGGAAAGTTAGCCGCAAAAACCAAATTAGTGGATTATGTTCATTTTCACTGGAGTCTGATGGCGATCGTGTTATCGATTATATTCCTATCCGTCCACGTTCTAGTGAGCCGGTTCTTTAGAGACCGCAACGTTTTCAGGAAGGAAGCGAGCGAGCGATGAGTTTGCTGCTGCAATACGGCATTATCGTTTCCGTGTGGATCCTCTCCTTGTTATTGATTCTCATCATCCCGCGGCAGAAACGTCGATTGGCGATGGTCGCTTTTTTGTTCAAACAGTATATGACGTGTATTTTCGGTCATGTCGTGGTCGAACTCCAACTTCTCGCCTATCCCGTAAGGGAGCTTGCCGACGTTAGCCGGACGAGCTTCACCTACGAATATATGGCCTATCCGATGATATGCGCGGTGTTTAACGCGTATTATCCGTCCCATCGGGGGCGCTGGATTCAATTCGGCTATTATGTATTATTCACTACTGTACTTACAGTGGTCGAGGTGCTTATCGAACAATATACCGATCTGATTCGGTATATTCGTTGGAACTGGTTTTGGTCGTGGGCTACGATTTTCCTCACCTTCCTGATGACTCGAGCGTTCTGCGTGATCTACTTCGGGACCCTGGCACGCGCGGAAACGGCAAAACAATAGAACGAGCCATGACACGTTTCTTAAAAGCGGGGATATGAAAGATAGAGAAGAAGCCTTCAAAACCACTATTAAAGTGGAATTGAAGGCTTCTTTTTGTTGACTTTTGGACTGCCCCTTCGCGCTTATCATGATTCGCTGCGTTGGTCCGGCTGACGTAATGCGTTTGCCGAAGTTTGCGCTTGATCTAAAAAATCCTCTGCTCGGGTCAATTGCTGCCGGGCCGTCTCCAACGCTTGCGAATTTGTTGCCGCATTCGATTCGCTTATCGAGCTTAGCGCCTGATTTAAAGCCGTTTGCACCTCAGACACCGCGCTAGATGCATGCTGCTCCAGCATGTCTCCGCTCGATTGAAGAAGTGCACCTTCCGCCGGTTTTCTTGCATGCTCGGTGGCTAAATCAATTTTGTTTTCATTGGGCAAGGTAAGTCCTCCTTCCTTAAGCAAAATCAAATTAACTTGAACAGAAATAAGTATGCGGTTGAGCTTTTGTTTATATTCTTACGAGTGCATGCAAATATTCGGACCCCACATTACCGCCATTCATGATTGTATAGGATTCAAAGCGCAGGAAAAGCTAAATCTGATAAAAGAAAGGAGAGGATACTGACTCAATGGATACGCCAACGCTAGCGCCACACGAATCGATGGAACTGCATGAAGCGTTAAACTTCAAAACGCTCTGCCTGGCTAAGTCAAAACTTATGCAAGGCTTGGTCTTTGACCAAGAGCTGAAAGCGTTAATGCAGAAGGACGTCATTCAATCCACGCAACAGATCGCCGAGCTCCAGGCCATCTACGCAAGAGCTCCATTCCAAGCGCCTGTTCCGAATAGCCCGACACCTATTACTCATTAAAGGGGAGCGCCAATGAATACTGATTATTTAGACCCGATTAATGCGTTAAATATGCCGGAGATGGCTGATATGACATTTGCTACGGACTTCCTTCTCCGTGCCAAGGAAGGTGTACGAAATTTGTCCATTGCCCTGACGGAAACGGCTTCTCCCGATGTAAGAACGCTGCTGCGCAATCATCTTAAGCAGGGAATTGCCCTGCACCAAGAAATCACGGAGCTGATGATTCGCAAAAAATGGTTCCATCCTTACGAGCTGAACGAACAGTACCAACTCGATCAGCTTTCAGCGAAAAATACGGTGATGATCGGGCAGATGAATTTGTTCCCGGGTGATACGTCGCGTAAAGGAATGTTTGATCGGACCCCAGATGAACACATTGGAGGACATAAAGCATGAAGGCGGTAACGTATCAAGGGATTAAAAATGTCGTGGTCAAAGAGGTATCGGATCCGAAGATTGTAAAACCGGACGATATGATTATAAAAGTCACCAGTTCCGCCATTTGCGGTTCGGACCTTCACCTGATTCACGGGATGATCCCTAACCTTCAGGAAGACTATGTCATCGGGCATGAACCGATGGGGATTGTAGAAGAAGTAGGCCCTGGCGTGACCAAGGTCAAGAAAGGCGACCGGGTAATCATCCCTTTCAACATCGCATGCGGACAATGCTTTTATTGTACGAATCAGTTGGAAAGCCAATGCGACAATTCAAACGAACACGGGGATATGGGCGCCTATTTCGGCTACTCCGGCACGACCGGTGGTTACCCTGGCGGGCAAGCCGAGTATCTACGCGTTCCGTTCGCTAATTTTACCCACTTCAAAATCCCTGAAAACTGCGAGCAACCGGACGAAAATCTGAGCTTGATCGCCGATACCATGACGACGGCTTTCTGGAGCGTAGATAACTCCGGCGTCAAGAATGGAGATACGGTCATCGTTCTCGGCTGCGGTCCGATCGGGCTTCTGGCCCAGAAATTCTGCTGGCTGAAGGGAGCAAAGCGGGTCATCGCCGTTGACTATGTCGATTACCGCTTACAGCATGCGAAGCGAACGAACCATGTGGAAATCGTAAACTTCGAACAGGATAAGAATATCGGCAACACGCTCAAAGAAATGACCAAAGGCGGCGCCGATGTCGTGATTGATGCGGTAGGAATGGACGGCAAGATGAGCGATCTCGAATTTTTAGCCAGCGGTTTGAAACTGCAAGGCGGCACCATGAGCGCATTTATCATTGCGTCTCAGGCTGTCCGCAAAGGCGGGACCATCCAAGTTACCGGGGTATACGGCGGACGCTATAACGGATTCCCGCTCGGCGACATCATGCAGCGCAACGTGAATATCCGTTCCGGACAAGCCCCGGTCATTCACTACATGCCGTATATGTACGAGTTGGTTACGTCGGGCAAAGTAGACCCGGGAGATATTGTTACGCACGTCATTCCGCTTAGCGAAGCCAAGCGCGGCTATGAAGTGTTCGATACGAAAACGGACAATTGCATCAAAGTCATCTTAAAGCCCTGAATAAGGGTGAATACAGGGAGGACAATCCGAATGAATTCCAATTACGCTTTGCATGAGACGCTGGAGGTTCATGAAATCGCCGCGTTCAAGACCGTTTGCATGACCAAATCCAAAACCATGCAAGCTCTGGTAACCGACCCGGAGCTCAATCAAATTTTGCAGCAAGACGCACAATTATCACAGCAGCAGCTTCAGGAACTCAGTGACGTGCTGTCTAAAGCGACCTTATAGGAGATAAAACATGAACACAATACTAGAACACATGACAGGGCTTCATACGCTGACCGACGACGTGATCGCAATGGATTTTTTGATGAACGCCAAGAGCGGAGTCAGAAACTACGCCATGGCCGTAACCGAATGCGTCACCCCCGAAATCAAGCAAATTTTGACAAGACAGCTTGATGAAGCTATAGACTCCCATGAGAAGATATTGAACTACATGATGCAGCGCGGCCTATACCATCCCTACCATACTCCGGAGCAAATCGGGCTCGATCTGCAAAATATTCAGACCGCTATGAACATTCCGCTCTGACACCGTATTCGTCCCGACAAAACGCGCAAAACCGCCATGGTTCAGGCGCGTTTTTTTCTGCTGAAGAAAGCAGCGGTGGACCGCAAATGGCAAATAGCGCTACAGGGATAAGTCCTTGTAGCGCCATTTTGCCAACGGCCTGCGCGATACGCCCCGCATCGACTAACTTAGAACACGAAGCAATCCAGGTCGCAGAACCCGCTGCCGTGATGGTGATTGCAGCCGCGATGGCGGTGATGGTGATGCCCTTGATGCAGCGCCTGCTCCCCCTGACCGCTGCCCCCGCCGTATGCCGGCTGCTTGTAATAGCCGCCGAAGTAGTTATGCGGCGACCAGTCCGGGCTAGCTTTCGGCGCCGGCGGCGACAAAGCCAGGAACTCCTCGGTGCCGTAGACGATCTTGCCGCCGACGACCGTGAGCACCGACTCGATTTTCTTGATCGCTTCCTCCGGGATGTTCAGGAAGTTATCCGAGATTATCGACAAATCCGCGTAATAGCCAGCCTTGATCTGCCCCTTCACGTCCTCCTCCTTGGAGAACCACGCGTTGCCCGCCGTGTACATGCGCAGCGCTTCGTGGCGTTCCACGCGGTTGGACGCCGGATATAGACTCAAGCCTCCGAGCGTCTTGCCCGTCACGAGCCAATACAGCGCCACCCACGGATTGTAGCTGGCGACTCGGGTCGCGTCCGTGCCGACGCCGACGCGCAAGCCCGCCGTCAGCATCTTCGCGATCGGCGGCGCGTTCTCCGCGGCCTCCGCCCCGTAGCGGTCGACGAAATATTCCCCTTGGAACGCCATGCGGCTCTGCACCGCGATCGATCCGCCCAAGGCGACGACCCGCTCCAGATCCCGCTCATGGATCGTCTCCGCATGATCCAGGATCCAGCGGATATCCTTGAACGGCACTTCTTTGTTAACGCGTTCGAACACGTCCAGGAAGCGCGAGATCGACTCGCCGTACGTCGCGTGCAGCCGGAACGGCCACCGCTGCTGGACGAGGTGGCGGGTGACGCCGTACAGATCGTTCTCCAAGACGGCCGGCAGTTCCGGACGCGGCTCGACAAAATCTTCGAAGTCCGCGGCGCTGTAGACGAGCATTTCGCCAGCCCCGTTATGCCGGTAGTAAGCGCTGCCGGTATACGGCTGCGAAGTGGCCGTCCACTTCTGGAAATCGTCCAGCTCGTTGTTCGGGTTCTGCGTGAACAGATTGTAGGCGGTGCGCACCGTTATCTCGCCGCGCCGGTCGAGCTCCTCGAACACCTGGTAATCGTCCGGATAGTTCTGGAAGCCGCCGCCCGCATCGATGACGCTCGTGACGCCGAACCGGTTCAGCTCGCGCATGAACAGCCGGGTGGAATTCAGTTGATCCTCGTATCCGAGCTTCGGCCCTCTCGCTAACGTCGCGTACAGAATCGTCGCGTTCGGCCGGGCGATCAGCATGCCCGTCGGATTGCCGGCGGCGTCCCGCTGAATCTCGCCGCCCGGCGGGTTAGGCGTATCCTTCGTGTACCCGACGACGCGCAGCGCCGCTTTGTTCAGGAACGCCTGCCGGTACAGGTTCAAGATGAACACCGGCGTATCCGGCGCGATCTTGTTGATCTCGTCGAGCGTCGGCATCCTGCGCTCCCGGAATTGAAACTCCGTCCACCCGCCGACGACCCGCACCCAATGCGGCGCCGGCGTCCGGTCGACCTGCGCCTTCAGCATCCGCAGCGCGTCCGCGACCGAAGGCACGCCGTCCCAGCGGAGCTCGAGATTGTAGTTCAGCCCGCCCCGGATGAGGTGGATGTGCGAATCGTTAAGACCGGGGATCAGCATCCGCTTATGCCCGTCCACGACGCGCGTCGCGGCCCCTTTGTGGCGCATGATCTCGGCGTCCTGGCCGACCGCCAGGAACCGTCCGTCCTTGATCGCGACGGCGGATGCCGTCGGATTCGCGTCATCCATCGTGACGACTTGGGCATTGTAAATTAGCAGATCCGCTTCTTCGAACCGTGTTTGCTCGGTCATGATTATTCTCCTCTTCGTCAATAATCTGGCTATTTGCTGGACAACCAAAGCTTGATCCACGGGATCAGGCGCTGCCCCAGGAACATGCCGAGCAAGCCGAGCAAGCCCAGAAACGGCGGCGCTGGCGAAGGAATGCGAAGCGTCTGGAAGACGACGCCGATCACGATTCCCGTTCCGAGCGCCAATAACATGGATCCCCACATGGGTGAACACCTCCCTTATGCCCGCCGGCCGCATGCGGCCGGATCGTACTCGTATTCCGGATAGTTCTCATTCTAGTCAACGGCTTGAAGCGCCATCAATACGGTTCTCTCTATACGAAACATAGGCAGCTTTTATAGTTCGCCGCCCGCGGGAAACTATAATTTCCCCCTATCGGTCCTATAGAAAATACGGAATTGATGGATACATTTGGATTCCCTAGTATGAATGACATACAGCACGGCGCGATCCGCGGGTTGTATCCATCTCGATAACGAAAGTAGGGAACTTCATGTTCAACGCGAAAGAAGATTTGCTTACGCCGGACAATTCGGCCATTATTCTAATCGATCATCAGCCGCAAATGCTGTTCGGCACGCAGAGCGGCGACCGCCAGACAATCATCAACAACACGGTCGGCCTGGCCAAGGCTGCCAAAGTGTTCAACGCCCCGATCGTGCTGACGACCGTGGCCGCCGAGACGTTCTCCGGCCCGATTCATCCGCATATTCAAGAGGTGTTCCCGGAATATAAGCCGATCGACCGTACGTCGATGAACTCCTGGGAGGACGAGAACTTCGTCGCGGCGGTGAAGCAGACCGGCCGCAAGAAGCTGATCATGGCCGCGCTGTGGACCGAGGTATGTCTCGCATTCCCGACGATCTCCGCGATCAAAGACGGCTACGAGGTGTACATCGTCACCGACGCCTCCGGCGGCACGACGACCGAAGCCCACGACATGGCCGTGCAGCGCATGATCCAAGCCGGCGCGATCCCGGTTACCTGGTTGTCCGTCATGCTCGAGTACCAGCGCGACTGGGCGCGCCAAGCGACGTACGACGCGGTCATGGACGTTACGGTCGCCAACACCGGCGCTTACGGCGCGGGCGTCTTCTACGCGCATACGATGTTCGGCGGGCACGAGGGGTAGGACCGGCATGCCGATGCGGCAGCGGCGGCGGCTATACATCATCGCCATATCAGCTGCCGCAAATCGCTAATGCCGAACCGCCGCGCCAGGCGGGCGTTCTTCCGATCGATCGGAAGCGTGCCTGCCTTTTCGCGTTCGGGCATTGATCTTGCTTGCATTCGCCTGTAGAATGGTAGACAAAAACGGAGGCCTATCCCATGATTCAACGCACCGTCCTACTCAAATTCGCCGACACGACCACGAAAGAGCAGCTGCAAGAGGTTATCCGCCGCTTCAAAGCGTTGGAACAAGTCCTGACCGGCATCGTGGAGATCCAAGCCGGACTGAATATCGCCGAGAAAAGCAAAGAATATCAGGTCGTTCTCTTGGTTCGCTTCGAGAATCGGCAGGCGCTTGACGCCTATACGGCCAATGAAGATCATCAAGCCGTCGCCGCCTTCATCCGCGAATCCGGCCGACTGGACAGCATCGGCGTCGATATCGAGCTGTAATCGAATCGCAGCCACGACGAATAGGCTTACCCTTTCTCATCCCGGGATGAGGAAGGGTAAGCCTATTTTGTTTTGATCGGAAGAACATGCGACCGCGCAGTGGAAGCGGTAACCGGCCGTTTAGGAACCAGATTGCCCTCCGGTTTGTTTGAGTATTAATCCGAATTGCAGCATCGGCACATCCTGGCTGCCCGAATATTGTTTGCCATAGAAGCCTTCCACGTCTTCGGCGCACTCGTACGCGAAGGGTGAGCCGCCGTCGCCGCCGAACGGCCCGTACGCGCGCTTATTCGTATGAATCGTCAGCTGATCGATCCAATTGCCGCTTCTTCCCGTGATGCGCACGATATATTCGTCCTCGTCGAAGCCGAACGACTCTACGACGCCCGCCTTCGCCTGCCTCCACATGCGCTGCATGCCGGAGCCGTTCTCGGACCGGAGCAGTCCGACGATATCGAACACGAATTTCTTGTTCCCCTTCAGCGGCTTATAGACGCCATGGCGAACGGCAAACCCTGCAAGACGCCGCGACTCCGCGATCGGATCGCTGAACGCGATGCCCTCGTCTAACCCGTACACCGGACCGCGTATCCATTCGGTCGTGGACTCCGGCACGGCGACGAACAGTCCGAGTTGATCCAGCGCATCCTTCGACGCTTGGCCGAACAGCCCCAGCACCGAGTCCGAATCGATTCGGAACGAATACCCTTCACCGGGTCCGCCGAACGGTCCGTACGTGCGTCGATTCGTCCGAATCGTCAGCTGCCGGACGACCATACGCCGTTCGGGACGGGCCGAGACCGTACCGCCGTATCCGGTAATTCGAGTGATATGCTCCCCCGGCTCAAATTCGATCCGATGCGGCGTACCCGATGCCCCACCATGCGTCTCCTGCTTGGCGACCCGCCCGTCCGCTTCCTCATATTCGGCCGCGATGGAATGGATAACGTGGCCGGCACGGATCGTCAGGGCGGCGATACGTCGTGCCGTATATACGTTATCGGCGAAGAACGTGCCCTCGGTACCCCCGAATCCGCGGGTGCGCGGAAACTTCGCGATATCCGGGCAGGGGAAATGCCGGGTGCCGTACCGGTCCGTATATTCCGCGGAATCCATCACCTTGCGGACGACAAGCTCCCAATCCCGTTCCACATGCTCGACGTAGAACCGCTCGCGGTCGCCCTCGCGCAAGGAACGATGCAGCAGGATCGTCAGCAGCCGCTCCAGCGCTTCTTCGAAGCTTCTGCCGGTGACGCCGTGGAACCGATAATCCGGTGAAATTGCCGTTTGGTAGACCACGTCCTTGACGGTCCGCGTTCCGTCCAGCAGCGAAGCGCGGTCGCGCTCGTATTCCTGCTCGGACGCGGGACGAAACAACAGCTGGCGATAGATCATGTCCAAAGTCGTTCTCGAACCCTCGCCGAAGTCGGCGGTCCAATCCACGAGGAAGGACGCGACCGCTTCAATGCCGGCCGGAATGCAGGCATATAAGGTTTCATCCACCTCCGGTCCGAACGCCTCGTCGTCCTCCATATTCCGGATGATCGGCTCCAACTTCTGTTTATACACGTCCTTGGAGTGGCGTGCCAATCCGTGAATGATCGCTTCGGGCGTAACCTTCGCCCCTTGGTTGAGGCGGATGGTCCGGGCGTCTTCCGCAAAATGCGAATAAGCCGGGTAATGCGCGTCGAAATAATGCTCGAAATTAGAATGCCGGCGGTCGCGGACCGTTACGATCGGAATCGGATGGTCCTGGTCTTCGCCGAAGACGTTCGTAAAGTTGGCCGCATGCATCGGCTGCGACAGGTCCGATAGATAGTGCAGAGCCAGTCCGAGCGAATAGCCGATTTCCGCGAGGTGTCCCCGCCGAAAACCATGCCCTTGCAGCAGCAGCTTTTTGACCTCGGCCGCTAACGCGAGATGCTTGCCGCGATAGTGCAGGCAGCGCTCCAGCGCATTCTCTTTGGAGCGGCCGCCGAACAGCGCGCCTTTGTTGTAGGACTGCTTCGTATCGGGGTCGTAAAAGTGGCTATCGTACGATTCCTGCCAAAAGCCCATGAACATCATCGTCCCGACGTACGGCTGTTTATAGTCGCAATCATGCAGCCCTTGATACAGCGCGTCCCGAAATTCCTTGTTGTCCCAGAAGCGCAGGAACAGGCCGGCATAAGGGAGTTCTTCGCTGCGGCTGCGGATCAATTCGACGGCTGTGCCCACGACGAACCGGTGCCCCTTGTCATCCCACTTCAAGTCGCGCGGGCTGGGCCCGTCATGATGATGGCACTCGCATCCGAAGGTCATGTGCCGCAGGGCGTCCAGCACCGATTCGAACCGGTACGCGGGCGGCGCGCCGGCATCCTTCAAGAATATCTCGCCATCGTCGCCCGGAGCCATGAAGGCCGAGGTTCCGGCTGCTTGGATCGTCCATGTCCGTTCCCCTCCGGGCTGTATCCGGAACGGCGTCGCTTGCCTTTCTTCCGGGACAAGGACGATGCGGTTGTGCGCTCCCGCGGCCAAAAAGTAAATGCCCATTCCGAGCACGTAATTCTCGCCTTGCTTGCGCACGGCCACCACTTCGGTTAGCCCGTAGGACGCTTTATCGACGACCGTGAGACGGTCGCCGTAACTGAACATTTTCCCCGACGAATCGGTCATGACGACGCAATCGAAATCCGGCGCCAACCATTCGGACATGAGCGACACTCCTTCGCATGCTTTGCCCCCAACTATAGCCGCTTCGTACGCGCCGCGCCATACCGCTTTCGTGGTATTTTACATCTTCTACATATTTCCAATATCAGTCCCGAGACGGGTTACAGCCGAGAGTGGGTCTCGTAAAATGTGGTTGTGCCAGATGAAACATCCGCCTCTCGGGGCGGATGATGCCTTTGCGTAATCCCATATTTGATCGGAGGATTCATTCATGTCTACGTTTCGCCGCCATCATGCCGTTCGTCTGCTAACCGCCGCCCTTATCGTTACGTTATCCTTGGAAGCCGGGGCGCTTGCCGCCACCGCCGCTCCGGCCTCCGTGCCTTTGACCGCTGCCGCCGGCTCCACTGCGACCATGCCCGCGAGCCTCGGCCCCAAGGACGCCAAGGAAGTCGAGGCGTTCCTCGACTCCTTCTTCGCTCAAGCGAGCGTGAAAGCGAAGGCCAATGGCGCTGCCGTTAGCATCGTCAAGGACGGCAAGGTGCTCGCCAGCAGAGGCTACGGCGTGGCCGACAAGGCATCCGGCGCCAAGGTCGACCCGGAGAAGACCGTCTTCCGGATCGCGTCGGTATCCAAAGTATTCACGGCGACCGCTGTCATGCAGCTAGTCGAGCAAGGCAAGATCTCGCTGCAGGATAATATCGAGAAGTACCTCGGCGGCTATAAAGTCGTCAATCCGTTCGGCAAGCCGGTCACGATCGAGATGCTGCTCACGCATACGACCGGCTTCGAGGTGCGCGAGCCGAACGCGGACAACATCCTGAGCGACCCGGCGCAGAAGCCCCGGACGCTCGAAGAACAGATCAAGCTCGTCTTCCCGCCCGTCGTCCGCGAGCCCGGCACATCCTACATGTACGACAATTTCGCTTCAAGCCTCCAAGGGTACATCGTCGAGAAGGCGAGCGGCGAGCCGTTCGAGTCGTATATGGAGCGGCATATCTTCAAACCGCTCGGCATGACTTCCACAAGCTTCATCCAGCCGAAGGAGCTCGAGGAGCGCCTAGCCTCCGCATATGACGCCGAGGGGAAGCTCATTCCGCTCTACTACTTGTCCCCTAGAGCGGTCCCGGAAGGCAGCATGCTGTCGACCGCGGCGGACATGAGCCGGTTCATGAACGCCTTCCTGACCGGCGGCAAAGCGCCGGACGGCACCGTCATTCTGACCCCGGCCTCCCTCCAAGCGATGTCCGTCTACCGCAGCTCGATTCATAAGCAGGTGCCCGATACGACTTATGGGTTCGAAGCGCCGTTCGTACCCGGAGGCACAAACGGTCAGCATGTCATCACCAAGAGTGGGGACTTGGACGGCTACAGCTCGCTCGTCTGGCTGCTGCCGGATCAGAAGACCGGCGTGTTCGTTACGTATAACGCCAACGGCGACGGCATCCGCGACGAATTGTACAAGGCGTTCATGGACCACTATTACAGCGGCAAGAAGGATGTCTACGGCGAAGCCGGGTTCAAACCGCAAGCAGCCGCGGAGCTAAGCAAGTTCGAAGGCATCTACGTAGACTTGCGAGTCGGCGTGCTGCTGACGCATGTCAAGGTTGCGGGCGACGGCACGCTGGCGGTGAAAGACGCGATCGGCGGCAAGCAGACGCTGAAGCAGGTCGGCGATTCGCTCTTCGTCGACGAGAAAGGCGTGCCGATGGCGTTCAAGCTGGCTGCCGATGGACAGGTGTCGTATGCCAAATACAACAATCCCACCAGCTACATGGCGAAGCTGCCGACACCGGCAGGTTACGCGGACGTCCCGGCGGACCATCCGTATGCGGAGCCGATCCTCGCCTTGCAGACGTTGGGACAATGGGACGAAAGCAGCGCGTTCAACCCGACCGCGTCCGTCAGCCGCGCGGAGTTCGTCCATGCGGTCATGAAACGGTTCGCCCTGAAGCCATCCGCCAATCCTTCCGCCTTCGCCGACACCGCCGGCAGTCCTTACGTGGCCGAAATCCAAGGCGCCGCCGAGCTCGGCCTGGTGACCGGCAACAACAAGAAGCAATTCGAACCGAACCGACCGATTAAGCGCGAAGAAGCCGCCGTCATCGTCAGCCGCCTGCTCGAGCTCACGGGCTACAAGGAGCCGGGCGATCCTGCGATCAAGCTCGCGCCGGACACCGGGAAGTGGGCGGTCGACGCCATCAGACGGACGATCCAGCTGGGCTTGCACGGTCCCGAAGTCACGCAGCAGAACGGCATCTATCAGTTCCACGCCAAGCGGGCGCTCAATCGCCAAGAGCTTGCGGCGATTCTCTATTCGCTTCTGCTCGCTTAGACCACAGAGCCTATGAACGATGAAAGAAAGACGCTTCCTTTGCAGCCTGCTGCGGACGGGAAGCGTCTTTTTCACGTTAGATTATGAAAATGCGCACGACACTTGCAGACCGTGTTTATGGTACAAGCGGCGAGTTGATCAACGTGGCAAAATTGAACCGATGCACGTGACCGTCGCTCAACGTCGTCTGTCCGGTTACGAAATGCACATGCTTGCCGTTGCCCACCGAAATCGCAGGCCCGGTTCTTATTTTTTTCAAATTATGAAAGTGGTTGAGAAAGTCGGTATGCGTAAGATCGATTTCATGAACATGGCTGTTGCCGACCTTGATCGCTTGGCCCGTTACGCCGGCAAACCGATGGTTGTGCCGGTCCTCGCCTTCCTCCGCCAATTGCGTGCTTCCTTCGAACTCATGGACATGACGCTGCGGTTTCGGCTTCGCGGTGCTTTTCCCCGATTTCCGCAGCGCCCCGTGTTTTTTGATGGCCATATGCATGCCTCCTTTGGATATCGCGATACACCAATATCTTATTAGAGCAAGCATAGGAGAGTTCTAGACCCGTATCTTAGCCGCTTCCTGTTATTTTCGGCGCTGGCGCAAGCCGAACTAACCTGACCGTCATCGTCTATGCATTCATACTGATGGGACGCCCAAAAGGAGCTCTCCCTCAGGGAAAGCTCCGAATCATCGAGATCACCGGCTTGCGCTCGCGACTGCCGCCGCATCATTGGCGAAATACGCCACGACGAAGTCTCTGAATTCGCGCGCCGCCCTCGACAAGTAACGCTTATTGTTCCATACGAAACGGAAGTGCCGCTGACACGCCGGCGATTCGATGGCCAGCAGATTCAGCCGCGACTGCGCGCCGCCGCAATTGCCGACCAGCGCCACGCCGAGTCCCGCGGCGACGAGCTTGGCGATGGATGCCGCCTCGTCGACCCGGCAGACGAAGTTCGGCGCGAATCCCGCCTCGCGGAAGAACGCGTCGTTCATCTGCTGGAACTGAAACCCTTCCTTGTACCCGATGAACGGCTCGCCTTCCGCCTCGCTCAGGCTTACGCTCTTCCGGCCGGCCAGCCGGTGCCCTGGAGGCACCGCCAGATACACGTCCTCGCGAAGCACGGATACCGCGCTGAGATTCGTTCGCTCCATCGGCATCGGGGTAAAGCAAAGATCGGCCTCGCCGGCCTCCATCAGCTGAGCCATCTCGCACATCGCCCCCTGAGTAATCCGGAAGTTCACGCGGGGATGGAGCGCGACGAAGGCATTAAGCGGGTCCGACAGCCGGTCCAGCGTCGAAGTCGCCAGATGAATGCTGCCATGTTCCAGGCCCGCCAAGTCCGACACTTCCTTCTGCCCCTCTTCCAGCAGAAGGAGCGCGGCATCCACCTTCGCCAAGAAAGCTTTGCCGAAGGCGTTGAGCCGAATCTGTCTGCCTTCCCGGTCGAAGAGCGGCACGCCCACGTCCTTCTCGAGGCGGGCGATCGTCTTGCTGAGCGCGGGCTGCGCGATCCGCAGATCCTCCGCCGCTCTCGTCATATGTTCCAGCTTCGCCACCGTGCGAAAATAATGCAGCTGCAGCAGCTCCATGTCCATCCTCCTTATATACTCAACGGAATGAATGATATGAAGTAAGATGTATTTTTCATTATCGATTATCGTCGATACAATCAGGTTATGCAAGCGGGACGCGAACTTCTCGCTTAGCAGAAAGGAAGATGAAGCCGTGACACAGGAAGCACGCACGCAGAGCAAAGCAACGCAGCAGGGAGAACGCTTGCTGCGCGTACTCGCCTTCACGCTCGTAATCTCCGTCATGAGCGCGACCATGTTCAATATCGTCCTGCCCGACATCCGCGCGGAATTCGGACTCACGCTAGCTCAGGTCAGTTGGGTATCGTCGGCCTTCCTGCTCATTTACGCGGTGGGAACCGTCATCTATGGGAAACTGGCCGATATTTACCCGCTCAAAAACTTGCTGACGTTCGGCCTTCTCTTCTTCGCGTTCGGATCGATCGTCGGCCTGGCCGCCCAGGCGTATTGGATGGTGCTGCTCGGACGGATTCTGCAAGCGGCCGGCGCTGCCGTCATTCCCGCTACGGCCGGCCTCATCCCGGTCCGGTATTTCCCGCCGGAGCGTAGAGGGCGGGCAATCGGCATCGCGATGACCGGCCTTGCGATCGGCGGCGCGATCGGTCCGGTCGCGGCTTCCTTGCTGGCGAGCGCAGTCCATTGGCGGTGGCTGTTCTGCATGCCGCTTCTGACCTTGCTCACCTTGCCCTACTACCGCCGCTATCTGGATGACGCACGCGGACGCGCCGCCGCGATGGATTGGCTGGGCGCCGGTCTGATGGCCAGCACCGCGGCGCTGCTCCTCCTGGCCATCACGAATTCGGCATGGCTCCCGGCGGCCGCAAGTCTCGTCTCGTTCGTCCTGTTCATCGTCCGGATTCGCTCGGCGAACAGCCCCTTCATCCGTCCGGAGCTGTTCCGCCACAAGAGCTATACCCTGGTGCTGGCGATCGCCGCCCTCACGTCCGGCATCGGCTACTCGCTCGCGTTCTTAAGTCCTCAGCTTCTCGCCGACGTCCATCATCTGGATCCGGGCCTCGTCGGCGCAGCCATGTTCCCGGCAGCGGCGGCGACTGCCCTGCTCGGGCGCAAGGCGGGCAAACTAGCGGATGCCAAAGGAAACTCCGCGCTGTTCTACGCCGCCTCTTCGCTGCTGCTCGCCTGCTTCCTGCTGCTGTCCGTGTTCGCCGCCCGCTCGCCCGTCTATGTGGCCATCTTCCTGATCCTCGGCAATGTCGGGCAATCGTTCCTGATGATCGCGATGTCCAATACGATATCCAGGACGCTTCCGAAGGAGCAGACCGGCGTAGGGATGGGGCTGCTCTCCATGCTGAACTTTATTTCCGGCGCCGTGGCCGCGAGCGCGTACGGCACGGCCGTCGACCAAGGCGCAAGCTTCGCCTGGAACGGCATTCCTGCGGACCCTGCTGCGGACGTATTCCGCAATATTTATTTGATACTCGCCGTGCTGCACCTATTGATTCTAGCCTTCTACAATAGACAATTCGGCAGAGCCGAGCGCAACCGCAAGACGGCATAACGGGCGCATCTTATTCCATAACCAAGGAGGACGATTCTATGAAAGCAGCAGCATTCGCGACGTTCGGAGGTCCGGACGTCATCCGGCTAATCGAGGCGCCGGAGCCTCAGGCAGGTCCGGGTCAAGTCCGGGTACGGGTGAAGGCGGCCGGCGTGCAGCATTACGACTGCGCGGTGCGCGGCGGCTGGACGCCGGCCTACGGGCTGACGGTCCGGCTGCCGCAAATTCCAGGCAACGAATTCGCCGGCATCGTCGATCAAGTCGGCGAAGGCGTCACGGCCTTCGCCGTCGGCAGCGAGGTGCTCGGCTTCAATCTGTTGAACAGCTACGCCGAATATGTCGTCGTCCACCCAGACCAAATCGTGCATAAACCGGCGGCCATGACATGGGAGGAGGCCGGCGGGCTGACCGGCAATGGCCAAGGGGCGCACATCGCCTTGAAGGCGATCGGCATCGAGCCCGGCGATACCGTACTCATCAACGGCGCGGCCGGATCGCTCGGCTCGTTCGCCGTGCAGCTTGCGAAGGAATGGGGCGCCAAGACCGTCATCGGCACGGCCAGCCTGCGCAACCACGACTATGTGCGGTCGCTTGGCGCCGTTCCGCTCACGTACGAGGAAGGACTCGCAGCGCGCATCCGGGCGATCGCGCCGGACGGCGTTCAAGCCGCCTTCGATACAGCCGGGGGCGAAGGACTGCAAGCGGCGGTAGAGCTGGTCTTGGACCGGAATCGCGTCTGCACCTTCTTCGCCTACGACCGGATCGAAGAGCTCGGCCTTCGCATCGTCCGGGGCGAACGTTCGGCGGCACGCTTGGCGGAGCTCGCCGATCTATACGCCCAAGGCAAGCTGCATATCGAGATCCGGGAGGTATTCCCGCTGGACCGCTCCGCGGACGCGCACCGGTTGATCGAGACCCGCCACGGCCGCGGCAAAATCGTACTGAAGATCGACTGAACGTTACCTATGCCAGTCTCTACACCACCATTCAAAAACGGCGCCGCAGGCATTCATGCCCGCGGCGCTGCTCTTCGTCAGCTTCGTTGTTCCTTCAATTGGTCATTCAGCAAAACCGCCTTGCGTATTGCTTCGCGGTCCCGCATAATATCGCCCGGCCGATTGCCCTCTCCGAGGATATATCCGCCGTACGTCGTGCCGAAGAAGCCGAAAATATGCTGGAACTGCAGCACAAGCGGCAGTCCTTTCAACAGGGGCTGGTCGCCGCCTACGGCGATCACATAGCCGGTCTTCGCCTTCATTTGCTCCCGGAATTGCGGACGCTCCGCATCCCGCAGCGTCTGGGACCAGCGGTCGACGAAATTCTTCATCGGGCCCGACATGCCATACCAATAGATCGGCGTTGCGAACAGCAGAATGTCATGCTTCAGCACGCGGTCGATGATAGCGTTATAGTCATCGCCCCGATCCTGAAAGCCTTCTTCGCTGTGCCGGTGATCCTCGATAGATCGAATCTCGTAATCCTTCAAATAAATGCGTTCCGCCTCCAAGCCCGCCAGAGCTTGCTCGGCTAACTGCTCCGTATTGCCATTGGCGCGCGTTCCCCCGTAAATTACGGCGATACTCATTGGCTTGCACTCCTTATTGAACTTGTCTCAAGTCTGCCATCCGTCCGGCTGCTTGCGTTGCGATTGGTCGTGATTCGGCTCTAATTATATAATGGCTGCTCTTAATCGCAAAGCCCAACACGCCGATGACCGCCATCGACAAATCCGATCGAATGCGATTGAATGCTCGTGAGCCCGTCAAGCGATCGGCCTTTTGCCGGCCAGCCTGTTGGCGTTCGGCAACCTATATGTCATGGACGAGGTTAGGTCGCCGGTCCCGACTCCCCCCGCGGCAGCCGGATGAGCAGCTCCGGCACCGCCAGCACCAGCACGATCGCGCCGTATACCCCGATTACATAGCTGGCGACGTAATCCATCCCGATCATGTCATGAAGCAGGAACGCGAGCAGATGGATCAGCATGTTCGTGAAACAAAACGCATAGCTGCGCGTCATCCACTGCCGGTGCCGGGCCACCCGCTTCTTGAAGATGTAGACGAGCGCCGTCGTCGTCGCGATCAGCCACAGGATATTGAGCAGATTAAAGCCCATGCCGCTAATTTTCCCGCCCGTAGCATATGGAGCCATGTAGCCCGAGGTGAGCACGACGACGAGCACGGATGACGCATAGACGTAGCCATTCACGCGGTGAAACTTCCGGTGCTGCCTATGGCTGCGAGCCGAGAAGTTGATCAACCCCGATGCCATGGCGGCGCACGCGAACCCGACGTGCACGTACATGACCTTTAGCCAAATCCGCGGCTTCAGCTCGCGTTTCAGATCCGTTTTGTACCCGAGGAACGTCTCCGCCCCGGGATCGAGCACGTAATTGTTCAGCAGCGCGTACAGCATATAGACGAGAATGACCCAGGCGATCAGCAAGTAGTAGGTTTCACGTCGCTCCAACCGCTCCGGCATATCCTATACCCGCCATCCCGTCAATTTGGACGCGGGAAGCAAGCCCGCCTTTGCCGTGCCGGTCATCTGATCGCCGTCCACGTTCGCCTCGAACGTCAAGTTGAGCCGCATCGGCTTCGTAATGCGCTGCGACCATCGCAGCGTCCTGCCGTCCAGCGCCGGATCGATGAATTCGCTCCGCTCATCGCCCTGCGTCGCCGTACCGCGCACAAGACCAGCCGCTGTCTCGATGTGGAACAGGACGGCCATCTTCCCAACCGGCGTCGCGATCGACACTTCCCACTTTCCGTCAAAGGCCGATCCCTCGCCGCGGTCTTGCGTCCTGGCGGCGGGTTCACTCTCATGGACCGGAACGGCGCCTGCCTGGGGCGTGTCGACTTCCTCCGCGCTAGATCGCGGCGCCATGCCGCTGCTCTTCCACGCCGTGCCCCGGCGTTCGAACTCGAACAGCCGCTCTACCGCATGGGCGACGCGCGGTCCCAGCTCACGTTCGACCAAATAGACCGCGACGTCCAGTCCCGAGGTGACCCCGCCGCCGCTGACGAAGTTGCCGTCATCGACGACACGGGCTTGGATCGGCCGCGCCCCCGTTGCTCCCAGCACCTCCATGCCCATATAATGCGTGACAGCCGGCCGCCCTTCCAACAGGCCGCCCATCGCCAGCAGCAGCGATCCGCCGCAGACAGTCGCCACGATCATGTCCGGCTGGTCGAGCGCTTGCGCAAGCTTTCCGGTCAGTTCCGTCCCCGCGATGCGCGCCAGAATGGTCGGAATGGCGTCCGGACCATCCCCTTCCGGCTCGCCCGCTGCGCCGGGGACAAGAATGATGCCCGCCCGTGCGGGATCAAGCTTGCCGCTGGCCTCCAATTTCGTGCCGCCCACGCCGCTTGTTACCGCTCGCGCGCCTTCCGCCGTGACGAATTCCGCCTGAACCGCGCCGTTCGTAATCATGCCCGCCGCGTTAAATACTTCATAGGGTGCAATGGCATCCAGCAGATCGAAGCCATCGAACAACACGATTTGTACGTTCATCATATCCGCTTCCTCCTTATCATCGCTTGCCTCGGGAAGTAGAATAGCAGGGCAACGTCACGAACAACGCGCCGAAAAGGTCACAAAACAATCAACAAACGATCACGATTCGCGCGAAGGCCGCTCAATCGCGCCGCTGGGATGGTACACTAGGAGAGACATGCAGCAACGAATACGGAACGTAAAGGCGGAATGTGCATGAACGAACGGCCTTTGGTGCTCATCGTAGACGATGACCCGAGCATCGTTGATATATTGAAGGATTTCCTGGAGTACGACCAGTATCGGGTCGTAACGGCGAACGATGCCCAAGAGGCGTGGCACGTGTTCCGGAACAACGAAGTACAGTGCATCATTCTGGACATTATGATGCCGGGGCAGAACGGCTTCGACTTCTGCCGGCGCATCCGCGAGACGAGCAGCGTCCCGATTCTGTTCCTGAGCGCCCGGAGCGACGATGTGGACAAAATCCGCGGCCTGACGCTCGGCGGCGACGATTATATCGTGAAGACCGCTTCTCCCGGCGAAATCGTCGCCCGCGTAAAGGCGGTGCTCCGGCGAGCAGCTTCGCAGCAAACCGCGCACGCGCCCAGGTCGCTCGACTACGGCTTCCTGAAGCTCGATTTGACCTCGCGCGAAGTGTACGCCGGCGGTACGATCGTCTCGCTTACGCCGAAAGAGTACGACCTCCTGCGCTTGTTCGCCGAACATCCGAGACAAGTGTTCTCCTACGATCAGCTGCTCGAGAAATTCTGGGACGGCGTCGGGGACAAGCATACGATCCGCGTCCATATGGGCCGGCTGAGGGAGAAGATCGAGCCCGATCCGGAACATCCGCGTTATCTCGCCAACGTATGGGGGGTTGGCTACCGTTTCGAGGCGGTGCCATGAAGAAGCTTCGCAACCGGGCAAAGACTAAACGCAAATAAACCGAGGGTACCGGATATGCCCCTCGGTTTATTTATTCCGGCGTTTATGCCGCGCTGCGGTCAACGGGGAACTCACCCCGAATCAATCTGTCCCCTCCTTCGCGACGGCAGCTCTGCTCTATCCTTTCACGACCGTCGACCCGCCGTTTGCCGTTCTCGCTTTCGCTTTTCTCCATAGATACGAATACAGCTTGATATACTGCCCGACCAGAATCGCGTTGATGATCGTGCCTTCGCGGATGAACTTGACTTCGCCTAGCCATAGCAGCCCGACACAGGCCGAGATGACGAGCAGCGTGCAGTCGAACACCGTCTTCACGTTGCCCCATTTCTTCTGTATGCGCTTGACGACCGTGTTCACGAACAAGTCGACCGGAATCAGCACCAGATTCGCCTGGATCATGAGGAACAACCCGAACGCGAGCGCCGCGTCCGCGAAGGCGAGCAGCGCCACTTTGGCCGCGTAGGCCTCCAGGTGAATGAAGCTCGTCAGCTCCAGATTCAGATCGAGAAACATACTCAGCGCCAAGGCCGGAATCAGGCCGGCTATGTAGGTGATCTTGAAGTTCTTCGGCATGACGAAATAGGATAAACACAGCATGATGAGCTCCAATAAGAACGAGAAGGTGCCCTGCGAGATATCCGGGAAAATGACGGTCATCGTCCGCGTCAAGCTGCTTTGCGGCGAGATGCCGATGCCGGCCCTGATCGCCAAACTGATGCCCAGCGTCAAAATATAAATGCCCGCCAAATATACGATCCATCGCTTCACGACGCTGTCGCTGCTATTCATCTCGGTGATACCTGTATGGTTTTGCATAGTTCATCCCTCTTTCACGTCAATAGTTTGTCTGTTGAAACACAGGCAAAGCAGGGAATGATGCGCTGCAGCGTTCACCGAGAACCCCCCAGTTCCACGGTAGCGAGCTGTTGCTTGCAAAAACGAAAAGCGTTGCCCGGCGAAGAACGGCGCCGGTCCGCTATTGCATGAAGCGGAAGCGGTGGAGCGAGATGAATAAGCTGAGCAGTTTGTTCACGACGGGTTCGCCCTCATTGCGGTTGCCCAACTGCTCCAAAGCGGCGTCGATCGCGGCGGCGCTGGACGTCAGCTCATCCACGGTCATATTCGTCATCATGCCATAGATTTCGATCGGCATCACGCTTTTGTGCATGTGATCCTCCGTGACGATGCAGGCGCCGGAATATTTGTCGACCTCTTGGACGCAATAATGCATTTCCTCGCTCTCTTGCCCGACGACGACGAAATACGGGATCGGAGCCGGGAACGACGTCGCGACCGCGCCGCGCTCCACGTACACGCCTTTGAACAGGCCGTTCACGACATGACGCTTGCCGTCCGCATAACGACGGATGACGGATAGACGGCTATATCGTTCGCCCTCGTATTCCGGCACCACTTTGCCGTCCTTAAGCGGCACCCACACCTCTTGGTAGAACTTCGCATGACCGCGGCCGTAGACGTCGAACAGGTACACTTTGGCCTGCGTGCCGTCCTCGGACACTTCCAGCGGCACCAGGTCCAGCTGTGCGGGCTTCAGATCGTCCGCGCCCGGCACCCCCGGCGTGCACATCTCGGAATAGTCGATGTCCGCATTCTTCAGCAGCTTCCGGTCTTTGGCGATCAGCTCGCCGTCCTTGAATACATAGCGCGGGTTGATCGCGGAGAGGCTGTCGGTCAGCACGATGTCCGCGAACCGTCCCGGCGTCAGGGAGCCGATGCGATCGTCCATGTTATAGGACTTGGCGGTGTTGTAGGTCGCCATCTTGATCGCCTTGATCGGACTAATGCCCATCTCCGCGCAGAGCGAGATGATCCAGTCCATATGCCCCATCTTCTGCAGCCGCTCGATCGAGATGTTGTCCGTGCACAGCATGAAGTTCTCCGTCGGGAACTTGCGATCCACGATGGAACGAAGGAGCGTCTTGATCACCTCGCTGCTGCCGACGCCGAATTTGATCTGGGTCGGGAAGCCGTAACGGATGCTCTTGGCGATATCGTCGCCGTTCCAAACGTCGTGGTTGTTGGACACCCCGATCGCCGGCAAGTAGTTCAGCACCATGTCGGGCAGCGCGGTCAAACCCCAGTGACCGTTCATGAAGCCGCCCTTCGCCCGCACCCAGGCAGCCTTGCGGAAATCGTCCTCGTCCCCTGCGCTGTACGTGAAATGCTCGAACTCTCCTAGCCCGATAACCGGCTCCATCTCGAGCACTTCCTTGGTGACCCAAGCGGCTGTCTTCTTGCCCGGCGCGAACGCATAGAGCCGATAGGGCAGCTTGTCATAATCGCGGAACAAGTGCCGCGCCGCCCGCACGCCGTCATCCCCGGCTGCGCTGAGCAGATCCAGACATTCGGCGAAAATCGTCGTCGTGCCGCACGGCACCATCGCTTCGGCCAGCGCCGTCGGGTGGGCCAGCTGCGATTCGAAGTGCAAATGCGCATCGATCAATCCGGGAATCGCATACAGCCCCTGCCCGTCGAACACCTCCTTCACTTGAATCGCGGACTCGTCCGGATTCAGCGCGACGATCCGCTTGTCGTAGACGAGAAGCGATCCGTGGTAGACCGTCTCGCCATGCACGTCGAGAATATTCACGTTACGGAGGAGAAGGTCCGCTGCCCGGGCTCCGGTCAATACCTCGAAAATGGCGCGGACGTTGTCGAGCTGCTGCTGCTGAGTTTCGGCTTGTTTCATGGTGCGTTCTTCCTTTCGCGGAGGATTGTATATAAGCGGAGGCGAGCAAGACTCGGCTCCGGGCTTATCGGGAATTTGAAGTCGTAATTTGTTAAACGTTTAACAAACGGAAGCGAGAGCGGTATATAGTTGTCAGTTCGTTGAGTGTTCGTCATTCGTTTGTCATTCTATCGTTCTGTGTTCGTTATTCGTTCGTTCTGCGTTACTTGAGCATTCCTTAAGCTGGTTTATTGTCAGCAGACATTTGTTAAACGTTTAACAAATGAAGATGCGTGCACTAAATTTAGTAACGGTGGACATCTATGATCCGTGCGACCGCTGATAGTGGGTTGGGCACCACTATCGCGCTCCTTGCTGCCGAGGCGACCGCGAATAGTGGGCTGGGTACCACTACTGCGCTCCTTGCCGCCCGCTATCATACGCGCCCCTCGTCAATATTCCCGGCCAGCCCGCTATCTCGCCACCCATTAGACGGAGCTGCGCTCCACGAGGAACGGTTCAAGGACGGTCACCGCCTCGAATGGCTGCTTGCGGATTTGGCTCAAAATGATTTCGGCGCTGCGAACGCCCAATTCCCGATTCTGCAAGTCGACGCAGGTCAGCTCCGGCGTTGAGATTTGCGAGATGAGTGAATTGCCCAGGCTCAGCACCGCCATGTCGTCCGGTATACGAATATTCGCCTGCGCCATCGCTTTGGCCAAATAGACCGCGCTCAATTCATTGAGCACAAATACGCCGTCAATCCGGTGCTCCACAAGAGCGGGGATGATCGATTGCGAGTAGTCCACGCCTTCCTCGATGGCCACCAGCAAAGGCTCCCGATCTTCCTCGATTCCTTGGCGATAGCCTTCCACGAACAGATCGAGCAGCCGATCAGGCAGCCGCTTGTGCACGAGCGCGATCCGGCTGTTCCCTTTGGAAGCCAAATACGCCGTCCCGAGCTTGCTTGCTTGAACGAGATCGGGATACAGCAGCGGGAATCCGTCGAAGGGCATATACCGGTTCGCGTACACGACCGGAATCTCCCACCCGACCACCGTACGGATCGATTCCTTGAACGATTCATCCGAGAACAGGCCGATAAATATAATGCCGGCGATCATATTCTCGCGCATGAGCTGCAAAATTTCGTCCTCGTCCAAATGGAGCTGATCCACCTCGTAGATGAACAAGTTGTACTGGTGCTTGCCCAGCGTCTGGCTGATGCCTGAGGTAATCTCCGAATAATACAGGTTGTTGATCTTCGGCACGATGACTGCGACGTTGAACGTCTCTTTGCGCTTCAGCGCCTTGGCCACCACGTTGGGCACGTAGCCCAGCTCCTTGATCGCGGCCTGGATGCGCGCTTCCGTCTCCTTCTTGACCGCCAGATCGAAGCTTAAATATTTCGAAACGGTGGCAACGCTTACATTTGCGTGTTTCGCGATATCCTTTAACGTGGTCATGAAAGCCTCCTGCCAGCGATGCGATGAAACGCGGAACGTCATCACCACATTTTGTTAAACGTTTAACTTTTCGTAAAAAATATAGCATGCCGCCTTGGAAGTTGCAAGAACATTTCGGATCCCTTCAGCACCGTGTCGGCGTCGGCTTCCCGTGCGGCAGCGACGATAATCAGGAACGATCGGAATCGCGATGATGAATTATATCTCTTAAATAGTAGTATCTCTTAAAATCAAAATCTTCTAGGCGTGGTCCTTTTGTCTTAAATCCCTTGCCGGATAAGGGGTTCCGATTAATCCGGAGCTATTTTTCCAGTCTTCGCGGTCATGATCGGTCATTTTTTCAGACGAGTTGAACATCCGGTTAAGGAAATAGAAAAAGGCCCCTCTGATGAACCACGCCGCGCTGCCTCGTTTGATTAGCCTTCGTTATCCACCGATTTGATCCCCAATTCACATGGTTGGTCTGAAATAATAACCATCTACAGCATGATTGGGCTTCAGGAGGATGAATTAGTCTAGATTTATAACAAACGCTGGTAAGCCACATGCGACACGGGGCTATTCTATTCGCCTGGGTATCGGAATTCGGCTGTCTTTTCGATTCACGAAATCGCTCCTCGTCCCGCCGACTCACGCGTGCACCAACGCCAAATAACCCCCATCTACTGCAGGGGGTTAAAAATGCTCTTTCTATCTATTCCATTCTGACGCCCGCGAATTTCCCGATCAAGAAGTCTTCCAGATAGAAGCCTTCTCCATCCGCCTTGCCGTGCGTTGTCCCTTCGCTTCGCAGCAACGGGAGCGCCCGGCGGCAGACGGCCGCGAAGCGCTTGAGCGAGAAATACGGCCGAATAACCCGGTAGAACTGGAACGGCCGGGCTAGCGCGAATTCATCGGTCTCCTCGCCGGCAATGAATGGATAGATGCCCGTGCTTCGCGCAAGTTCCATGAATTGCACGAATTCGCGGTCCGCCAGCTCCGATTGCAGGACGAGAATCGGATCGGCCGCGAGCAGCCGATCGCGCTGCATCATCTCCTGAAGCCGGCGGACGGCGAACCGGAGTTTCTTCAGACCGCTATTATGAAGCAGCTGGGCCAACCGAAGGAAGGCTTGTCCATGCTCCATATATTCGAAATCGCCGATGTTGAATGCGGCAAGCAGCATACGAAGGCGCCCAACCGTCTTCGAGTAAGGCACCTTGGCTTGCGGCACCAGCCGGTAATGCTGGCCCGCCTGATGACGGACCAAATAGACCGGGTTCGGCACGCAGCGCAAAGACCACCGTCCCAAGGCGTCCTTGGCGACGGCAGCTTCTTGGAACAAAGAAGCGCCCGCGACCGGCTCAAGCGCGGCAAGCGATCGGAGCAGCTCGCGCACCTGGGCAGGTCTGGACTTGTGCGTTAACGTATAGAGCCAGCAATCCGGACCGAGGAATTCCTTGAATTCGGCATTCACCTTCTGGCCGTTCCGGCCAATGACGTACAGATACAGCTTTTGGGCGGCGACGGGCAAATCCGTGAACGCTTTCGTGAACACGACCGGATTGAACAGCACGAAGCGGCCCGTACCCTTCTTGAAGGATTCGACGCGCCATTGCGAAATGATGCCGCTGCGGTTCGTCGAGATGAGCTTCAGCTCGATGAATTTGCGTACTTCCGCATAGAATTGCTCCTTGGAGCCGGCATCCTCGTATTCTTCGTTCATCAACTGGTAGAGACGGTGAATGGAGACGCCAATAAGCGACCCTTCCGTATTGAAGCGGCGGAAGATCGTCATCATTAGACGAAGGGACATCTCGGTGACATGGAACTTCCGCAGCGGATGACTGTTGCGACGGAACATGACGGCTTCATCCTCGTCATAGGAGCGCTCGATCTGGAAGAGATCCTGCAGGAACGAATAATCGACTGCAACCGGGAAGGTGGCGCCTGCGTTCTTGTTGTTCAAGATCATGTAGCTGTAGGTATGCGGGCCCTTCGGCTGCTGCTTTTTACTCATCCTGCTTCTTAAGCCTCCTTCCTCGGTGTCATGTCAAAACTAGCGTTCATTCGTATTTACGCCAAGCTGTTCGGGCGGTATAATAGAAGGCAGACCATAAAAATGGCAAAATCAAAGCAGACCTTTTTGATTGCGATTTTTTCGCGCAAAAAGGACTTCTGACGACTTGTGCCGGATTTTCGATCTATAGATCGAAAATCGGATTTACAGCGTGCATCGATCCGTTGGCGCGGATTCGAAGCCATCTTATGTACCGCAACTGCATTTATTCGCTGCTTCCGGTTGGCGCCGGCGCAGCTCGCGCGAAGTTTGGCGACTTTGCGTATGTATCCTCCGCGATCAGCGGGGGTTTTTCTTTTTGGAATCGAACAATGTATAAGTTTCACGGTCCGGGATGAAATGCCCCGCCGCCAAAGACGGCGTCAGCCGTTCCGCCTTGTATAAGCAAGACGACTGCTTCTCGCCTTGCGCTCATCACAAATCAGCAGGCGACTCTTTGTCGCCTAGTTTCGACAATATCATTCCAACGAATCGGTGGTCAATCGTAATGCAGAGGAGGTTTTTTCGTAATGCAAAGGAGGTTATCAGCGGAATGAAATAGACTCTCGGCTTACTCTAAAGGGATTTTCGTAATGCAGAGGAGGACTTTTCGTAGAACAGAGGAGTTTCGTAGGGGAAAGGATGATCGTTGGTAACGGAGAGGGGTTAGAATCGTAATGCAGAGGCGTTTCGTAATGCAGAGGCGTTTTGTTCGTAATCGAGAGGCGCAAAATATACAAAGAAAATTTTTGCGAGCCGAACAAGAATTCGCCTGTTTTCGTAATGCAGAGAAGCTTCATTCGTAATGCAGAGGAGTTTCGTAATGCAGAGGCGTTTTATTCGTAATGTAGAGGAGTTTTCATGAATTAGAGATGTTTCGTAATTTAGAGGTGGTTTATCCGTAACGCAGAGGAGTTTCGTAACGCAGAGGAGTTTTAAGTCGTAACGCAGAGGGGTTTCGTAATACAGAGGAGTTTCATTCGTAATGCAGAGGAGTTTCAGGCTGATTCGCCGACCGCAAAAAAAACACGCCGATCTAGATATAGATCGGCGCGTTGGCGTTGTCGATAAGCAGCTGCTCGTCGTAGCTGTTGGCCTGAAGCAGCCAGTCGCTCGGCTGGAAAATGATTTTGACCGGCGTCCGGCCGTTCTTCAAAATCGTAAAGCTCTGAATAACGTCGAAGTTCTGCAGCTCCTCGAACGAAGCCTTGAGCAGCGAATAAGCCTTGGACTTCTCGTTCGAGTTGATGCCGAGGTGGCCGATCAGCGGCTCGACCTCCAGAATGAATTCCTTGTCCTTCGTCTTGTTGACGACGACGAGGTACAGGTTCTTCGAGGTGGGCGTGGCGAGGTCATTGAAGAGCGAGATGCTGATCGATACGACGTTGCCGAGCAGCAGATTTTTGAACAAATCGTCACTCAGCTTCACGTACGCTTGATTCGAATCCCGATCGATCTCGACGGACTGGAACGGATTATGAATCTTCGTTCTTCTCCGTTTCTTCGCCTCCGCATCGTAATACTCTTCCATGACGATCGACGTTTTGCCCAAGTTATCGAGACTGTCGTGCAGCGCTTCATACTCCCCGCCGTTAATATCGGCTTGTACGCATTTGAGCAGCTCGCGGAATTCGAAGGCGAATTCCTTGTTCTTCCCCTTCTGCTCCCACATCTTGAAGATGCCGAGCATGTTGCGCGCATCCGAAGGCAGCAGTACCTTGCCGTTGCCGTTCTGGTAGAAGAGATTGCGGAATCCGGTCTTGCTCAGTTCCAGGACGCCGTTCTCCTTGCGTTTCTTCTTGAGCGTCACCTCGTTCGGACTGCTCGAGGAGATGAACGGATGATCGATGAAGTTCCTCTCCACGCTATGGCTCAGCTGCCGGTTCTGCTCTTGTTTCTTATGAATCGCCTTCTCGAGCATCAGGATCTGCATCTCGACCGTATCGAGTTGCTCGATCATCTCGTCGCTCGGATTCTTCTGCTCCATTCTCGTGTTCAGGAATTGGCTGGACAGATCGTTGCGCTTCTCCATCAGCTGAAGATGCACCCGCTTGAGCTCGTAGATTCGTTTGTTCAGCAGCGGCGTGCAGTAGGTATCCGCCTCCACCTCCAGCTGACCTTTAATCATCTCTTCGTCTGCCGTCCGACCCGTAAGCTGCTCGCGAATGGCTACCAGATTCGGCGCGTATTTTTCGAGTGTGTTAATGATGGCTCTGCTCAAATTGACGTGACCCACTTTCATTTCTCGTTGTCTATTTATTGTAGTGCCAAGACGAGCTTCTGACAATCGGGCATGCTTGCCAGCGAGCGCAGCGGATGCGAAGGCTGGTTTTCTGCCGGGGTGGGCTTACCCACGCTGCCAGTGAAGGAAAATTTCAACTTTGCTATTGACCTGGCACCATAGTACCGGGTTTATGATAAGTTCGGAGGAGGGTGATATCGTATGGATGGCCTATCCGTCAGCCAACTGGCCAAAGCGGCCAACGTGAACGCGGAGACCGTCAAATATTATGAAAGACGGGAACTGTTATCGAAACCGGAGCGGACGGATGCGGGATATCGCGTGTTTTCGGCCGCTGCCGTCGACGATATGAATTTTATCAAGAGAGCCCAGGACGTCGGGTTTACCCTCAATGAAATCAAACAGCTGCTCACCTTCGTCCGGGAAGAGGGCGATCCCCCCTCGAAGGAGATGTTCGCATTCGCCGCGACGAAAATCAAGGAAATCGAAGCCAAAATCGTTCAGCTGGAAAACTTCAAATCGCTGCTCGAGCAAGTGACCGCTCTACCGCCGCACACGTTACCGAAGCAGGAATGCCCCGTTCTAAAAAAATTGATGAAGGGAGACCGCGCCGATGGGTAAAACCATTGAAGTTTTTACAGACGGCAGCTCGTACGGAGATCGCGTGGTCGAATGGGTGAAGCAATCCGCTTGTTCGAGGTGCACCGTTCTCGTTTATGACGCGGGTGCCGCCGAATCGAATGCCGACGTGCAGCGCAAGATCCTTGAGTATGGCGCAGCCTCGCTGCCGGCTATCTTTATCAACGGCAAACTCATTTCCCCCGCGATAGTAGAAAAAGGCAATTACGGCAGCATGACGAACGCACCTTGCTCCAAGGCGCGTGAATGATAGTCGTATGGATAGTGCCAGCAATTGCTTGACCTTGCATCGAACGCGAGATTCGCGTTTTTGGTATAATCAGAACAAATCATAAGGGAAGGCGGATCTATCTCCATGTCTAAGAAGTACTCATTCCGCATCCTAATGACGGCCGCAGCCGCGCTAGCTGTCCTGGCGATGAGCCCACATCAGATCGCCCCTGTCGCGGCAGCCGCTTCCGCCTATTATGTAGACGTTCATGGCAGCGATGACAACGCGGGCACCAAACAATCGCCTTGGCGAACGCTCCAGCATGCGGCGGATGTCGCGCAGCCAGGGAATACCGTGTATGTCAGAGGCGGCGTCTATAAGCAAAGGCTCCACATCACCCGCTCCGGCTCGGCAGCAGGCGGTCCCATCACGTTCACCAGCTATCCGAAGGAAAAGGCCATCCTAGATGGAAGCGGACTTACGGTCACGGGTCAACAAGGGCTTGTCGATATCGAGGATGCCAGTTACATTACGGTTCAAGGGTTCGATATTCGCAATCTGAAGACCGCCAAGCGCGATCGCTTACCGATCGGCATCTACATTCACGGCGCTGGCCATCATATTCAAATTCGCAATAACAAGGTGCATGATATTGCCAATACCGCCACGCCTGCCGGCAGCGACCTGCTCGGGCGGGATGCTCACGGGATCGCGGTGTACGGCACGAAAGCTCCCGCCTCGATCCATCACGTCACGATTGCCGGCAACGAGCTGTACAAGCTGGTGCTAGGCTCAAGCGAGTCCCTTGTCGTTAACGGCAATGTGAGCGATTTCGCCATCACGAACAATCTGATCCATGATAACGATAATATCGGCATCGATCTCATCGGCTTCGAAGACGTCGCGCCGGACCCAGCTTACGACCAAGTCAGGAACGGCACCGTGAGCGGCAATCGGATCTATAATATTACTTCCAACTACAACCCCTCTTACGGCCGATCGCTGCCGAACGACAGCAATGCCGCCGGCGGGATCTATGTAGACGGAGGCAAGAACAGCGTCATCGAGCGAAACTACAGCTACAAGAACGATATCGGCATCGAGATCGCCAGCGAGCATCCGGGGAAATCCACGAGCGGGATTAACGTGCGAAGCAACGTCGTCTACCAAAATCGCTACACGGGGATCGCGATGGGCGGCTACGATCGTGATCGAGGCGCGACCGAGAACAGCATGATCATGAACAATACTCTCTATCAAAATGATACGCTGGAAGCGGGCGGCGGTCAGATTTTGATGCAGCACAATATCAAGAATAATAGAATCGCCAACAATATTCTGTATGCCGGCGCTTCCAATGTCTTCATCTATAACGAATTTACGACTAATGCGGGCAATACGGTCGACTATAATCTGTACTATGCGGCCGGAAACCGCTCGAACGCGACGTGGGTGTGGAAAAATAAATCCTACGCCGGCTTCGCCGCCTACAAGTCTCGTACCGGCAACGACGCACACTCGATTTTTGCCGATCCCGGATTCGTGAATCCGGCGGCCAGCAATTTTCACTTGAAGGCGACTTCTCCGGCTATTAATGCCGGCCAATCTTACGGCGCGACCCTCGGCACCTTGGATATCGACGGTCAAGCCAGGATACGCGGGGGCTCCGTGAATCTGGGCGCGGACGAATAACGACTTAAGGGCTGGAGGGGGCACGTTCCCTTCCAGCCCTATTTCGTCCAGGCATCCCGCCCCTGGTTAGTCAGCCTAAAGAAGGAATTGCTCTCCATCCTTGTGCTGACGCTTGCGGACCGATCAATAGCTATACTTGCAGTAAACGGGCATTTGGAGAGGAGCATGGCCGATGATCAAGAACCTCTACGAGACTCACCTGCAGGTGCAGCATTTGCAGCGCTCGATCGATTTTTACCAAGCACTCGGGCTCACACTGGCCTTGGAAATCCCGGAAAGGAAGTTAGCTTTCTTTTATATCGGGGAAGAACGGCAAATGCTTGGGCTTTGGGAGGTTCCCGCGGGCCAAAGCGTGCACAGGCGGCATTTTGCCTTTGGGACCGAATTAAGCCTGTTAACGGGCGCTTTTGATTGGCTGAAGGAAAGAGGAATAGAACCGCTGCCCGCCTTTGGCAAAGCCCCCCTCGAGCCGGTCGTCCATCCTTGGATGCCGGCGGCCGCGGTTTATTTTCCCGATCCCGACGAGAACGAGCTCGAGTTGATTGCCTGGCTGCCAGACCAGCCGCTGGCAATAGAGACGGTCCCTTATTTGAACGAATGGAATAATCTAGTAGCTGCGAGTCAAGGGGCTCAGCAGTCGAACTAGGATGAGCAGCAGAGGCTGGGACGGAACGGAAACGTCCAGGGACCTCATTAAAGGCATGTTGGCGTGGCTGCCCGATAGAACGGTGAAGGTTGATGATCATTCACCTTGTTTAAGCGGGACAAAGACATCAATGAGCTCGTTCAATCGCCGAAAATGGTCCCGTTCAATCAGAACGACAACGACCTCGTTGCCGGTATCCGTGTAGAAGAAGCGTTTGGGGCTTCCATTTTTGGCAAGCAGATCAGAGAAAATCGTGAATATTTCAAGACTTAGCCAGTCGTCATGCAGGGTGAGCTTATGACGATAGTGCTTCCCGTTCGCGGTGAAGGAAATCCAGGCCGCGCCAGCCTCCGGATCGAGATTATCCGCAATATCGGCAATGCTGAGGATCGGCTCAAGCATCTCGGCCAACCGCTTCAGCTTCCGCGCATAATCGCCTTGATCCTCAATGCATTCGCGATCGAAACTCCAGACGTCATCAGACGGATATAGGCTGCCTTGAAGTCTCAGGCCCTCTCGTTCCCAGCCCATACTCATGAGAAGACGAAGGTATGGGCACTCCTCGTATTTTGGGATCTCGAAATCCAATATGTCTCTCATGTCCACATTTGCTTTCAGCTTAATACCGATTTTCTCTAGATACACAAGCTGTTCATCGATGGGAATACGGACCGAATTGTTAACGTTTTTGCGCTTGAATCGTCCAAACATGCCGACGCCTCCCTTCTCTACCGCTCCAAATGGACCCACTTCCCGGCCTGCCGCGTCCAAATCGCGTTGCTCAGCAGATGATCGCCATTCACCCGAATGCGCTCGACGACCTCTCTCATTTGGGCGATGCCTTCTTCCGATTGAACATCGCAGAACATGAGCACGTCCCTGGCCGGGAACGCCATCGCATAGCCGGAAGGCGCGTAGTCATTAAGCGTCCCTTCCCACAGATCGTCCAACAGCAGGAGACTCGCTTCGAAATTGCCGTCCAGCAGCAGCATGTTGTATGCCGCATCGTCCAGCTCCTGCAACTGAAGCTCATGGCTCTCCGTTCGATCGTATAAGTTATCGAGGCTTATGGCCAGCAGCTCCTTCGGCGTCAGGCTCAGTTCGGGCAGGTCGCTGTGTTGCACATAGCGGAAGTAATCCGTGTCTTCTGCGTCGTACAGGAACGTAATGAGGAATTCATCGCCCCATGGCAGCTCGACGATGTCGTCCACCCCCGACAGTTCATAGACAAGCTCGCCCGCTGCCTCTTCGTTCACGATCGGCTTCAGATAGGGCAGCACGTTGTATATGGGGGATTGTTCGTTCTCTTTATCGTTCTCGTTCAAGGTGTTGTCATCCTTCCTCCAGGGGAGGCGTGTGAAGCTTTCCCCATCGTTCAATTGGTTCACCGTCAGTACCATTTTACTCCAAAATGAAGACGAGAACCGGGCCCATGCGAAAAACGACCATCCAGGATGATCCTTAAGGGTGGATAAATATGCTAAAATCAGAACGTAAATGAACGATTTTACCTTCTAAGGAGTCATGTCCATTGGCTGCGCCTTTGAGCAAATTGAAGAAAATCCCCCGGGAGTTAGACCATACCGCCTCCCATCAACAAAAAATTTTGCGCCTGAACGGGCTGTCCGCCATTGAATCGTGCACGCGCACGGAGGGCGCTTCCGGGACGCTTTTCTTGGAAGACCATATGCTCTTATTTGTACTGGAAGGGGTCTACACCGTCCGGTTCGGAGCGGAAGTCCACTCGGTACGCAAGCACCAAATGGTGCTCATTCATAAATCCGTCGCGATCCAATACGAAAAAAGCGGTGAGCCGAATTCCGATTACACGCTCAACTACATCATGTTCTTCTTGAAAGACGACGTCCTCCGCGAATTTATCCAGCTTGGGGATTATCCGGCCTCTTCGGCGGCGGACCGAACTGCGCCAATATCCGTCCATCCCGTCGATGACGGGCTGTTCAGCTACCTCGAATCGCTGCAGCCATATTTCCAGGAACCTGAGCGGGTGAAGGACGGGTTGGTTAAGGTGAAGTTGTTAGAATTATTATTCGGCATCGCCGATCGGAACGCCGGGTTCCTGTTCGAGTTATCGCAGGTTCATCGTCAGGCGCGCAAAAGCATCGCGGACGTCGTGGACGCCAATCTCTACAATCCTGTTACTCTGCAGGATCTCGCCTACTTATCCGGACGCAGCCTGTCCGCCTTTAAACGCGATTTCAAGGCGATTTATAATACATCTCCCCTGCAATGGATCCGCAACGCTCGTCTCGATCAAGCGAAAGACATGCTGGCCCGTTCGTCGCTGTCCGTCACCGAGGTGTGCTTCCGGACGGGCTTCGAGAACGTCTCGCACTTCTCCAAAGCGTTCAAGCTGAAATTCGGCTTCCCGCCTTCCGCGCTCAAGCAGTCGCCGCCTTCCTGACGTACACATTGAGCCGAATGAACATATGATTTGGGCCTCCGAGCAAAGCTCCTTTCGCCATCGTCTGGTACGCTTATAGCTGTCATCAAGACGATGCGCTGTGCAATAGAACCTAAGGAGGAACAAACATGTCCGACCTCAACCTTCGGCAGGACGCTTCTGCCAACCCGATCGCCTCGCTGAAATGCCATCATATCGCCATTCGCGTGCCGAACTATGAAGCCGCCAAGAGCTGGTACACGCAGAAGCTGGGCTTCCGCGTCATTCAAGAATGGCCGTTCGGCGACCTGCGTCTGGCGTATGTCGCGCCGCCCTATGACGATTCTTTCTATATCGAGCTTATAGGGGACGGAGAAGTAGAAGATGCTCCCGTGTACGCGGATATCAACGGTAGCCTGCGCAAAGCCGGACACGATCATCTCTGCTTGAACGTGAATAACGTGGATGAAGCGATTGCGTATTTGGCTGCGCAAGACGTTACGCTGCTCGGGGAACCTTTCGAGGTGGAGGCCATCCATCGCCGCCTCGCGTTTTTCGCCGATCCGTGGGGGAATGTGTTCGAATTGGCTCAAGTGACGGCGTAACGCCGCCTGCTCGAACGAGCGACGTTGGGGCAACAACCGCGAGCACGAAGAAGACCGCCTGATGAACGGTTGTTCGTTCAGGCGGTCTTCGCGTTTAAGGATTCTCGAATCTAGAGGCTAGCCCTTGTCATGGTGCCCCCGGTGCTTCTTCTCCAGCTCGATCTTGGCGATCGAAGCGCCGATCCCCGGCTCGTTCGGAGAGTTGGCGCCGCGGGCGACGTCGAAGTTGCTGATATACAGGGTATCGCCGACGAAATGCAGGCTGGCCGGGAACTCCAGCGGCCCCTGGTTATCGTTGGCCGCCAGCTCCTTCACTTTGCCTGAACGGGATATGATCACGATCGCATTGCGTTCATTGGCCGCCGCGTACAGGTCGCCGTCCGGACCGAACGCAATGCCATCGGCGCCGTAGAGCAGCGGGTCCTTCGCGAACCGCTCGACATCCCCGAAGGTGCCGTCCTTCTTGATCCGGACACGGTTGATCTCCCCGGAGCTCGTATTGGCGATGTACAGCCGTCCATCCCGGCCGAAGGCCAGCCCGTTCACGGTGATCGGCTGCTCCGGCCGTTCGGCCGCGATCCCGCTTGCCCATACCGTTCGCTGCCCCTGCGGTGTGATCACGTAAATATTGCCGGTCGCCCCGCCGCTAACGTACAAGTTGCCCTTGCGGTCGAACGCCAACCCGTTCGCCCCGTCGACATCCTGCGCGAATGTCGCAACCCGCCCGCTCTCGAACGGTCCATTGGCAAGCGCATCGGCGGGAACCCGCAGAATGACGCCGCCAACGCCATTGCCGCCGCCGCTGGCCATATACAAGTTGCCTTGTCCGTCGAACGCCATGCCGGTCGCGGGCCTTGGCAGAATGGTCAATGTCTCGAGCTGGCCTGTTCCGGGCGTGAACCGAAACAACCGTCTCGAATCCATGTCGATCGTATACAGGCGGCCCTGCTTGTCCCCGGTTAGTCCTTCGATCCGCATGCCCGATGCGCTCGCCGGATCGAGATCGACCGCGATCGACGCTTCCGCCGCCCGATGGTTACCTTCTGCCGCCACCATCGCCGGCGCGGCAACCGCTCCTGCGATCATCGTCGCCGCTAGCGCCGCCATAACCTTTTTCCTCACCTACATCGCCTCCTTATTCGCCTTTACGCCCAACGTAATAAGAGTAACCAGCTTCGCGCGTTCGCAATCAAGGCGAGCGGTCGGTCGGATGTGGAGAGACATGCTGATGCATGGCGGAGCTGATACCGGCATCAATGAATAGAAATACTTGGAACTTCTTTCTTTGCGTCTTCGTCTAAGCAGAGGGAGGTGTTCACGATGAGATTCGGGTTAACAGGTATGTTAGTGAGTGCAATTGTAATGGCGGGATGTTCTAATGGAACGCTGAACGTTCAGCCCCTCGCTGTCGAGACGGAGGCAGCCAAGGCAGAGCTTGCCGTCAGCGAAGAAGAGGCCATCGAAACGTATTTAACCGACAACTTTCTACGCCCGTCTGCCGGCGAGGAGATTTTTGCGGCTTATGAAATTCTAGAAGATGATACACAGGCAGGCGAGATCTATGCGTGGGGGTTAATCGAAGCGTACGATCACACCCAGGAGACGACGGACTCCACCAAGGGCGTGTCCATCCCGCTGGTCCTTCACGTCAGCCGCACGAATGACTCGTTCGAGATTACCGGCCATACGACGCCTCGCGACGGCAGCTATTATGTGCCAGACGTCCGTTCATTGTTCCCTGCCCCTATCCAGGACAAAATCTTACGCTATAGCTCGCATCATATCCATAGACTACAAAAAGAGATGGAGGATGACGTGAGGACGGCCAAGGAGAGCGGAACACCTTAATGCGCATCCAAATGACACGCAAAAAAGCGCTTAACATAGGTTCGCCATGTTAAGCGCCCTTCAAAAATAAACGTCACGCTTCCCAAGTTGCCCCGTTATTTCACGGTTATCGGGACGCTCTGGGTCGTGACTCGCTTGCCCGTCGTATCGTAAGCTTGGACGATAACCTTCACGGTCTGCCCTTTGTACGGGGTAAGGTTAACCGACGACGTCCACGGCGGGGCAGTCGCGCTGCCCGCTAGCTGCCCATTAATCGTGTAGGTGATTTTGGAGAGGATGGGAGCCCATGTCTTGACGTAAGCCGATAACTTATACGCGTCTGCCGCGATCGCTTGATTGTTGATGAGCTTGTAAGCGATCGGCGATTCTTCTCCGATCGACCCCAGGTAGAACGGACTTGCGATCGACGTTCTATACGCATCCAACAGCTTCGGATTGGCCGAGAGCATATAATACTTCATCCGTTGCGAGGAGTCTTTATTGCTGTCGAACCAGAAGACGCCTTTGACATTCGGATACACCATCGGCAGCGAGCCATAAAACTCCTTGGTCTTGTACACCGCCCAGCCGGTCTTGTCCTGCTTCTGCTCCGGATACATGTACGACACGGCGCCTTCGGAAATAAACACCGGTTTGCGCGAGGCGTACAGCTTATAGATTTGGTCGAACTTATCCAGATGGCTGGACCGGTCCTCCCCTAGCTTCAACGGATCATAGGCGGGATTGAAGATCGAATACAGACTCACGCCCACCCAGTCGACATAGGCATCGCCGGGATAGTAATCCGTCATGTTATACTTCGGCATTTCGCCCGGCGCCCACACCATCACGACGTTGTTCTTCGCTTCTTCGCGAAACACGTTCGCCACGAGTCTGAACTTCTCGATGTACAATTGGGGATTGCCGGTCCAAGGTACCCAATCTCCGTTCATCTCGTTGGCAAAGCGCAGAAAGATCGGCACGTCGGAATCCCCAAGCGCCTTCGCCAGTTCTCGCAGATAGGCATCGTCTTTCACCTCGCCCAATCCATTCATCGGTTGGATGCCAAGTTGAATCGCGGTGCCGCTTGCCTTGGCGCGCTCCAAATGTTTGCTTAAAATCGAAGGATTATTGCCATAATTAAAATAGAGCAAATATGCGGCGTGTTTCTTCCCCGTCATGAGCGGAAACTGCTCCGTGAACGATTTGCCCGTCTTCGGGTCGTTCACCGCGCTGTCTAATTCCGCGTAGGCTCCGATTAACGCGCCATTGCGCGGGACGAGCTTCGTTCCATTATAAGGTGTACCGCTTGTCGAGACGGTCTCTACATAAAGCTTGGCACTGCTTCGAAGCTGATCGGCTTTCCTGGTCGCCGCCAAACTAATCTGCGTCTGGTTGGCTTTCGCGGCATAGGACGCTTCTTGGTCCCAATTGAGCACGGCGTCATCATACTGCTTCAGTTGGACATAGCAGTCGCCTACTCGTCGGTACATTTGGGCAGCGTTGCCGTATTCCTTCTTGCTGACAAAGATTGGCGCGACTTGGGCATATTTCAGCGCGGCCTCTTTGTATTTCCCCTGCTGTTCGAGTTGTTGGGCCTCCTTAAATGTCGTCCATTCGCTAGCCGCAGCCATATGGTTAGGCGGCATAAGCACCAGGAGCAGACAGATGGTCGCGAGGCAAGCCCATATGTGCCTGATCTTCATGCGTTGCACAACATACACGTCCCCTTTTGTCCTATCCATTCGGGCAAAAATAGAGTCTACCGCCAGCAACTCGATAAACTCCTATTCGCATTGCCCTGGGAGTATAACAAACGAGGATTTTCGTTGCAATATCAATTAACAAGCAATGTTCATATAACTTGGAAATGGCGGTCTGACAATACTCGTCATGGCTCCCTTACGCCATTCGTCGAGATTGTCGGGGCTATAGGCCTTTGCGTTTCTTGAGCCTCTCATATTCCCCTACAATAACGTCAATCACCTGCTTGCCCCAATCCGATGACGCCGAGCCCCGCTCGTTCCAAGCATACGTTATGAGCGCTTTCCATAACGCCCATCCACGTGCGCGGTCTATGGCAGCTTCATCGACGTTCATGCGGTCCAGGAAGATCCGCCGGCTATGCTCATCGAAAAAGTTCCAGGCCATCACCAAGTCGCTCGACGGATCGCCTATGCCCATCGTGCCGAAATCGATGACGCCGCACAGCCGGCCGGAGCGTACGAGCAGATTGCCGACCGCCACGTCGCCATGCAGCCACACCGGCGCCGCTTGGTACGTCGTCGAGAGGGCGCGCTCCCATATTTCTGTTAACAGCCTTGCATCATAGTCGCCAGCTATTGCGTCGATGACGGAACGCGTATCCTCGTCGTACACGGCGAGGTTGCCGCCGCGATGGAAGTTCTGAACGCCAGCCGGGACGCCGCCGCTCGACTCTATCGCCTGCAATTCCCGCAGAAACCCCGCGAGGTCCTCGGCGAATTGGTTCGGGTCACTCACATTCGCGTGCGTGACCGTCTCGCCCTCGATCCAGCGGTTGACCGACCACGGAAGCGGATAGTCGTACGTCGGCTCGCCTTTGGCCACGGGCTCCGGAATGGGCAGCGACAACAGCGGCTTGAAGACCGGCAGCCACGTCAGCTCCTTCTCCACCGCCGCAGCATAACGTTCGTGACTCGGCAGCCGAACAGTTAGTTCGCTCCCCAGCCGATAGGTGCGATTATCGTGCCCGCTTTTGTCCACCGGCTTGATAGTCAGCTCCTTCCACTGCGAAAATTGGCTGTCGATTAATCGGCGGACGAGCGCGCTTGTAATCTCGATCATCTTCTCATCGCTCCTTGCGCGCAGCATTCATCTCGTATCATTACCCTGACTATAACCGCCGACTCCGAAGAGATTCAAGGGTGAGTATCGCTATAATCGAGCCGTTCGAATCCGCGTCTCTGCCCCTTGAACTTCGGCCGAGGAACCTCTATACTGAGTTTGTAGACTGGTTAGTCGGTTTATTAAGGCGAGGATTGCGAAAGGAGAACGCGTTATGGCAAGACCTGCTGGAGCGGGGGAACAAACGAAGAAACGAATCGCGCTCAAAGCTAAATCCCTGTTCGAGCAGAAAGGGTATTCGGCAACGACGATGGACGAGATCGTCGCCATCTCCGGAACGAGCAAAGGCAGCATCTACTACCATTTTAAACGAAAAGAAGAGCTGTTCCTGTATATTCTGGAATTGAACATGCAGGAGTGGACCGACAAGTGGAATAGCGCCTCTGCCCCTCTCGATACCGCGACGGAGAAGCTTTATGCGCTCGCCGAGCTATTCGCGACGGATTTCCAGAACCCGATCATGAAAGCGGCGGAGGAATTCGCCGGCAGCGAGACCGCAGACCCGGACATTCACGCCCGCCTGCTCGAGATGACGCGGATGCAATATCCCGTTCTTCAGGAGCTGCTGGAAGAAGGAATGGCGAGCGGCGAATTCGAGCCGTGCGATACGAGCGAGCTGATGTACGTCGTGCTCGGACTGCTGGGCGGCCTTGGGGTCGCGTATTACGACCTAGGCACCGAGCAAATCGTGCCTCTCTATCGCAAATCAATCGATATGCTGCTTCGGGGCATACAGAAAAAATAGAGAGCCCCTGCCGAGCGCCAAATTTTTTTGCGCAATTAATAGACTGACTAGTCGGATTAATAATAAGGAGTGGTGAGACGTGAAAGAACTGTTCCGCAATCGGGTGTTCCTCATCATAGCTTCGGTCGATCTGATTCAGCAGCTGGGCATCTGGGTTCGCAATATGGCGCTGTTGTTCTACGTCATGGATCAGACCGGTGACGATCCCGTGGCCGTGTCGCTGCTGACCGTCTTCGAATACTTGCCGATCTTCGTCTTCTCGATGATCGGCGGGACGCTCGCCGACCGTTGGAATCCCAAACGGACGATGATCGCGGGCGATGCGCTGAGCGCCGTCTCCATCGCCGTCATCCTGGCGTTCATCGAGGCCGGATGGTGGCAAGCGGTATTCGCGGCGACGATCGTGTCCGCGGTCGTCAGCCAATTCTCCCAGCCCTCGTCCTCCATCATGTTCAAGCGGCACGTTCCGGAAGAGCTGGTGCCGGCGGCGATCGGCATAACGCAGAGCCTGATGTCCTTGTTCGTCATCGTCGGACCGATGATCGGCACGGCGGTCTACGCTTGGCTCGGCGTCAGCACTTCGCTCTTGATTCTAATCGTCGCTTTCGCCGCCGCGGCTCTGATCCAATTGGCGCTTCCCGCATACGTTCGAGAGAAGCGGCCTGAAGACAGCTCCGTATGGAGCGAGCTCGTGATGGGGCTTCGTTACGTGCGCGGCCACCGCAACCTGCTGCTCATCACGGCGACTTTCGCCCTGATCGGACTCGGTTCCGGCTTAATCCAGCCGCTGGATATCTTCCTCATTACCGAGCGGCTCGGGCTGGATAAAGAGGATTTGAAATGGTTCTATGCGCTGGCCGGTATCGGCATGCTGGCCGGCGGCGGAGCTGCCGCCGTCTTCGGCCGGAAGGCGAGCCCAAGAATCGTCGTTGCGTCGGCCGTCGTCTTCCTGTCGGCGTCCATCGTCATCGAAGCGCTGTCGGTGTGGGTAGGCTTGACGGCCACGATGCGCTTCCTGGTCGGCGGCGCGTTCACCTTCATGCAGATCGTTCTTGGCACGGCGCTTATCTCGATGGTCGCGGAAGCCTTCATCGGACGGGTGAACGGAACGATCGTACCCGTCATGATGGCCGGCATGCTGACCGGCTCCGGACTCTCCGGCTTCTTCATGAAGGCGATGGGTCTTGTGCCCACCTATATCATCGCCGCCGCGATCGTGCTCTTGGCTGCTCCGATCGCGCTTCGGATGAAGATCGCCCGGCCGGACGCACCGGAGCAGTCCCAGCCGCTCTCGCAAGGAGAAACGGCTGTCGCCGACCGCTAGCGCAATAGAAAAGGCCTGCGATTCACTTATGGAATCGCAGGCCTTCGTTGCTTCATTATCCTGCTACTGCTCGAAATGCCGGGCCAGGAAACGCAGCGCGAGGCCGAGCCACTGCGCCGCGTCCGCGTTCAGCTGCTCGTTCTTCCCCGTCACCTTCGTCGCGAGGCTGAGGCCGTGGCCGCCGGTCTCGAACACGTGCAGCTCGTAAGGGACGCCGTGATTCTCGAGCTGAAGCGCAAGCTTGAGCGAATTGCCTGCGGGGATGAGACCGTCCCCGGCCGTATGCCAGAGGAACGTCGGCGGCACGTTCGGGCCGACGTGATGGATCGGATTCGCCTCGGCAATCGTCTCCTCCGTGAAGTTCTCGCCCAGCATCGCCGTGTCGATCTTCCGCATCAACGCCTTGAAGTTATCGTCTGCGCCGCGAAGCGCGATCTCGTTCGTATGCGCGACATCCAGCCACGGATATCCGAGGATGACGGCATTGGGACGAAGCTGCTCCGGCGCCGCGCCGAGCTTCTCGCTAAGGAAGGCATCCTGCCAGCGCACCGCGAGCGAAGCAGCCAAGTGGCCGCCCGCCGAGAAGCCGCAGATCGCGATTTTGTCCGGATCGACGCCCCATTCCGCAGCGTTCTCTCTGACGGTCTGCATCAAGCGGGCCGCGTCATACACAGGGTTCGGATACGCGGGATTGCCATTGGATGTCGTCGTGTAACGCAGGACGAACGCGTTGTAGCCCGCGGCGAGGAACGTCATCGCGATTGGCTCCGCCTCCCGGTCCGACGTGTACATATAGCCGCCGCCCGGACAGACGATGACGGCAGGGTGCTTCCGATCCGCCTCGATTTCGCCCGAGTTGTCCAACAGGTATTTCACGTAATACGTTTCGCTGTCCGATTCCCAAAGCTTGCTTTGTTCGACGCGCACGGATAAGTCCTCCTTAAGTTTAGCTGTTTCGGTAATGCTATGGAAAAGTTCCGTCGTCCTTATTTTAACGCGAGATGATTTGGGCAACAATGGAATTCATCCAAGTACGGGAAGGAACCGTCTATGTCCAGCAACGCGTATTGGTACATCGGCTTAAGCATTATCAGTCTCATCGTGCTCGCCATCGCGCTGGCGCGAGCCAAGTCGGTTCGTGCCGTGTTCCTCGTCCTCATCATGACGCAGATGGCCTACTTGATCGAAACGGTCATCTATATTTATTGCGGCAGCTACTTCTACCATCCGGGCTTTCTGAAAGACAGCACTTATTACGACAGCAACATGGGGGCGCTCGCCTCCAACATGCTCGTCATCCCGACGGCCGCGCTCGTTATCGCCGTCTATCGCCTGCGCTTGCGGGGAATCGCAGCCGCGATCGCGCTGATCGGGGCGATCGAATGGCTATGGGTGAGGTTGGACCTCTACACGCTCTATTGGTGGCGAATCGGATATACGGCTATCGGACTTGCGATGTACTTCCCGCTGACTCGCATCGTCTATAACCGCCTGCATCGGCCGGTTCGCGGCGTGCTCCATTCGCTTCTCCTCTTCCTGTGCATCGCGCCGATTCTCGGAACGCTGCACATCGTGCCGATCATGCTGTTCATGAACCGCGACTACGCCCCTGGCTTGTTCAGCGATCCCGCGCACGATACGACCACTTTCGCTTCCGTCTATTACTTGGTCATGACCTTGATAATCGTCACAGCGATGAAAATGCGGCGAGGCGGCGCATGGATGAAGGCTGTCGTCATTGTACTGCTCATCCTCGCGGTCCAAGGCGTGCTGCTGGCGATGGGCTTGCTCCACATCCATGCCCGGTGGGACCCGTGGTACTATTGCTTGTTCCCAACCTGCGTTTTTTTGGCGTTAAAACCGGTTAGCGCGCGGTTGGCCAGAGGCGGATAAGCAGCTTGGATGCAGCTGAAAAACGCCTGCTTCCTGCCGGAAGCAAGCGTCTTGAAAGGATCTAGGAATTCGTGAGTCCCGGCGCCAGTTCTATGGCCCGGGCTTGCGGCGCTGCCTCCAGCACCGCCGTCAACAGCGCGAGCGCGAGCCCTTGGCCCCAGCCTTGCGCCCACTTGCGGTCGATGGCGAGATAGCCATCGATATCGTTCATGACGGCGGTACCGCCGGACACGTTCCGGACCCGGCCGTTGTCCGCGATATTCGAGATGACGCCGCCCAGCGCCTTCTGTACGTATTTGGCGTGCAGCGGGTTGTGCTGCATAACCATGGCGGCAGCGATGCCCGCCGTTGCCGACACTTCCCCGTAAGCGGCCGGGTAATCGAGCACAGTGCCCCAAAGTCCGTCTTCCTTCTGCAAGGTCTTGATCGCGGCCAGTTGATTGCGTAACGAGCTCCAAATATGCATCATCGGCGGATACAAATAAGCCTCCGGCAGTATCCTTGCGGCGCGGGACATCGTATAGGCCGCCCAGGCGTTAGCACGCGCCCAGTAGATGCCGGACATGTGATCCTTGTTAATGTTGTTATAGCCGTGATACCACAGCCCGCGGTCCTCGTCCTGCAAGTAGTTAATGTGCCAGAAGAACTGGTGCAGCGCGTCGTCGACGAGCCGCTTCTCCCCCTGCATGATGCCGACGCGCAGCAGGAAATACGCGGCCATGAACAGCGTGTCCGCCCAGCACTGCTCGGGGAAGTCGTTCTTCGCCGACACCGTATGCTGGAGCACCCGGTCGCCGAATCGCAGCGCCTTGTTCTCCAGATAGTCCACCTTGCTCATGATGAGGTCGAGATATCGCTGTTCCCCGGTCTGCTCGTACAAGGTGATCAGCATATGCCCCATCGCGCACGTGTTCACCGTCCAGACTGGCAGCCCGGCCTCGAGGTACTCGTCGACCCATGCCGCCATCCGTTCCAGATATGCCTGTTCGCCCGTGACCTCGAAGGCGCGGCTAACGCCATAGTAGGCGACGCCGCCCGGCCAGTCCCAGGTAAGATCCATGCCGAAGGTGTATTCGACCACCCGGTCGATCGTCTGCTTCAACTCGGTGGAGTCAATCGAAATTTTCACGAAGACGCGCCTCCTTGTTCAAAGCCCCAGCTGGGGGCTGGGGCTTTGAAATGTTTGTTAGTCTTGTTGCTGAAGGCTGAACAAATTATTCTAACAAAAAAAGCGGCGTAAGAGAGATGAGGCTATAGAAGCCAAGAGCTTTCTAACAGAAAGCTGCTTCGGAAGCATAAGCTTGCGTTCGCCTTTGGTGAATGCTGCGCTTCCTTACGGAACGCAAACCAATCACCATTTGTGATCGGATTGCTACCTTTGAAAATTCATTCATGCAATCCAAGAACAACAGCGATCAATAGACTATCACTCTTGCGCAGCGGATTCTTTGTTAGATCATCGGTTCAGCGATATCAGCTTTTAATTAAATTTACCCGCGTCGATCGCAGCTTGCTTCTCGTCGAGAATTTCTTGATAGCCCGCCTCGAGGTACGTCTTCTTGGCCGCCTCGTACGTCGCGTCGAACTCTTCCGGCTTCGCCAGGACGCACTTCACGTACAGTTCTTGGAACAGCGCGTTCAGATCCGCCTTGTACTCGTTCACCTTCTCCAGCACGACGCTGAACAGGGCGTCCGGCGTGCGGAATTCGGCATATTGATCGTAGTACTTCAAGAGATCCGTCGCCAGGTACTCATAGCCCGCAGGCGCCCATTGACGGATATAGGCTTTGCGCGTAATGGCCGGATCCGCATATTCGACCATTTCGGAGACGAGCGCCCAATAGTCCTTGTTGTTGTTCTGCGACAGGACGGATTCGCCCTTGAAGTCCGGGTTCTTGACCGCGATGCCGTCGGCGTCCTTCGTGTAGTTCTGGCCTTCCACGCCGTTCTGGAGGAAGAACAGGTTCTCCGGCTGGCTCATCCACTCCAGGTACATCCAGACCGCCGCGCGCTCTTGCTCGGTCGACTCGTAGTTAATGCCCATGATGAAACCGAACGGCCAGTACGCGCGCGCTTGCGGTTTCTTGCCTTCCGGCACGCCCGCCGCCGCGTCCAGCACGGCGAATTCCGCGCCAGGGTTGTTCGCCAGCGTCGCGGTCAGCACGTCGGTGTTGCTCGCGAGGTAGAAGCCGAAGGAGCCCGTTTTGCCGGCGACGAATTCGGCTTTGATTTTGTTTTCGTCGTCGCGCAGGTAGAATTCCTTATCGATGAGTCCTTTGTTATAGAGATCGTTCAGATTGCGCAGGTAGTCTTCCGACGCCTTGGTCGTCAGATCGGCCACGCCGAGATCGGAATAGAGCGCGCGTTCCTTCGGATCGACCGGCCAGTCGCGGAAGGCGTAGCTGTAGATGTAGTTGTTCTTCACCAGGGACATGGCGCCGACGCCAAGTCCGGCTTCCTTCCACTTGGCCAGCATCTCGTTGTATTTCTCCAGGGACGTAATGTCCTCCACCTTCATGCCGACCTTCTCCACCCAGTCCTTGCGGATGATGTTCACGAAGTTGTCCGCGGCCGGGCGCTTAGCGAAGAAGAACGCGTTCTTGCCGTCGACTTTGCCATATTGCTCGATCGTGGCGCTCATGTTCTTCCAATAGGTCGGCGCGTAGTTGGCGATCTCATCAAGGTCCAGCTCCTGCATGACATCCTCGCTGTAATAGGCGAGCGCCTGCGGCATGTCGTAATGGAATATGATATCCGGCGCCTTATGGGAGGCGAGCAGCTGCTGGTAGTCCTTCACTTCGCTGCTGCGCGTGATCGGCACGAACTTGACGTTGACGTTGTACTTGTCGCCGAATTCCTTCTGGATCCAGCGCGTATAGAAGTTGTCGGTGACGTTCCAGCCCTCGAACGCACGCTCGTAGACCGGAATTTCGAGGTTCACCTTCTCGGGGAAGCCCTTCGAATAATCCGGATATTTGCCGCCTTCGGCCGCGGTATCATTGGTCTTCGTGCCCGTATTGGTTGCGGCCGGCGCCGGGTCGTTCGCCTTGTTGTTCGTCTGGGCATTGCCGCCTCCGTTGTTCGAGCAGGCAGCCAGCATGCCCCCTGCCATGACGACCGACATCAGCACGGATGCGAATTTCTTTGCTCTCATCGCTTCTTCCCCCATCGATTCGTAGTTTGGTTTGCCTTCGTTACTCCTTGATCGCGCCTAGCATGACGCCCTGGACGAAGTACTTCTGAATGAACGGATAGATGCACAGGATCGGCACCGTCGCGAAGACGACGCACGACGCCTTCAACACCTCCGGATTGCTTAACGATACCTGCGTCGCCTCCAGCTGGAAGCTCTCGGTCGCCTGGATGACCAGATAATACAGCTTCAGCTGCAGCGGCCGCAGATCGGTGTTCTGCTTGATGTAGAACAGCGCGTCCATGTAGGCGTTCCACCTTCCGACCGCGAAGAACAGCGCGAGCGTCGCCATGATCGGCTTGGAGAGCGGAAGAACGACGCTCCACAGAATGCGGAAGTGGCCGGCGCCGTCGATCCGCGCGGATTCCTCCAGGCTGACCGGGATGCTGTTGGTCAGCGCGCTTTTCATAATAAGCAGGTTGAACGAGCTGAACGCGAGCGGCAAGATGAGCGCCCATAACGTGTCCATCATGCCGAGGTTGTTGATCAGCATGTACTCGGGAATGATCCCGCCGCTGAAGAAGAGCGGGAACGTGAAGATGATCGTCAGCACCACGCGTCCCTTCAGCTGCTTGCGCGATAACGGGTAAGCCGCGCAGATCGTCAAAATCATGCCGAGCAGCGTGAACAGCACGGTGACGAGAACCGTGACGTAGAACGAGCGAAGAATGCTGGCATCGGCGAAAATTTTGGCGTACGCCCCGGTCGTGAAGCCCGCCGGCCACAGGAAAACTTTGTTGGCGATGACGTACGCGTCCTCGCTGAACGACTTGGAAACGACGTGAACGAACGGCAGCAGACAGGCTAGCGAAGCGATGATCAGCGTGAGGTGGATCAGCACATCCCATATGTCGAAGCGCCGTCTGCGAGACACGGTTAACGCGCCGCCGGTTGCTTTCATGGTAACGCCTCCTCTCTAGATCAGTCCGTCTTCGCCAAGCTTCTTCGCAATCCGGTCGGCGAGCAGCACGAGCGCAAGTCCGATGACCGCCTGGAACAGTCCCAGCGCCGTCGCGCGGCTGAAGTTGCCGCTCTCGATCCCCCACCGGTAGACAAGCACCGGAATCGTCGTGGTGTATTCCGTCGTGGCCTTGTTCTGCAGGGCGAATATCCGCTCGAACGAACCGTCCATCACCTTGCCGAGGTTCATGATGAGCAGCGTTACGATGGTGAAGCGGATGGAAGGGATCGTGACGTTCCACATTTTGCGCCAGCGCCCGGCGCCGTCGACGGTCGCCGCTTCGTACAGATCGGGGTTAACGCCGCTGATGGAAGCCAGATAGATGATCGTTCCCCAGCCCATGCTGTACCAGACGCCGATCGCCAAGTAGCTGATCAGCCAGTTGGTGTCTTCCTGGAGGAACGGGATGCGCACGCCTCCTATCCCCTCGATCACATTGTTCACCATGCCGCTGTTCTCGCCGAGCAGCTGATAGGCGATCGCGCCGATGATGATCCACGACAGAAAGTGCGGCAGATACAGCAGCGTCTGATTGACGCGTTTGAACCGGATGCTCTTGACCTCGTTGAGCAGCAGCGCGAGCACGATCGGCATCGTGAAGCTGAAGAGCAAATCCAGGACGTTCAGCAGCAGCGTGTTGCGGACGGCCCGGGCGAAATCGGGCTTGGCGAAGATATCCCGGAACACCTCGAAGCCGACCCATTCGCTGCCCCAGAATCCCTTGGCGATCTTGTACTCCTTAAAGGCGAGGACAAGCCCGGACATCGGCGCGTATTTGAATACGAGCACGAACGAGAGCGGGAGCAGCAAGAGCAAGTACAGCTGCCAGTCTCGCCGCAGATAATGAACGATCCCCTTGGATTCCTTTTTAGATGGTTTTAAAGCGGTTTCAAAATTGGCTGAAGCGCTTTCAACTTTCACGGATTCACCTCCCCCATGTCGTGCCTCTTATCGTACGCCGCCGAGCCAAGCGGGATCGGCGGGTCATGTCTGCATCATAGCCGCTATCTTTCGCAGCCGACAATCGTGAGGTTTGATTCCTCGCGTCATTTTTGATCGCGAAGGCGCCATATGGCGCATGGGCAAGGCTTATATAATCAATTTTGACGTCCCATAATCAAATCTGAAGGCGCTTCCTCCCCCTTCCCCCTCCGCTGAGGGGAACCAGAGGGCTTTGCCCCTTGAGATCCCCTTTACTGCTTGCTTGCTTCCTCCCCCTTCCCCCTCCGCTGAGGGGAACCAGAGGGCTTTGCCCTCTGGACTCCCTTTTCGTGCTGGCACGTTTGTTCGCGGTCGGCGGGTTGCTTCGAGCTGGCACGCTTTTGTCCTCGCGGACAAAGCTTCAGTGGGTTTTGAAGGCAATCCTAAGACATAAGCCTGTCAACTATAAGCCACTGCCGGCTTCAGCGGACGTTGGTGCCCTTCTCCTTCCCTTTCCACCACGGCGCATGCGATCGAAAGAAAAACGCCGTCCTTCGATGGCCCGTACGGACCGGAGGGACGGCGCAAGCGCAAGCTTATAGGTGCTCTTCCAATCCGTCTGTGGCCGACATCGCCGAGGCGCCTCGCAGCGCCTTGAAGCCGCTTGGCGGCATGCCCTCGAATTTGCGGAAGAAGCGGTTGAAGCTCTGGACATTGCTGTAGCCGACCTCCGCGGCGATCTGCGTCATGCTTAAGTTCGTTTCGAGCAGCAGCTGCTTCGCGTTCTCGATTCGCAGCGCGTTCACGTAATCGATCAGGCTCTTGCCCGTTACCTCGTACGCGATCTTGCGCATGTAGGAATAGCTGATGCCAATTTCCTTCGCCATGTCCTCGTAAACGATCTCCTCGCGGAAGTGCGCCTCTAGATATTGGATGATCCGATCTCCATAGTTCGCCTCGCCTGAGCTGCGCGCCAAGTATTGGACGATGTCGCGGAAGAACCCGCGCAAGTAGTCCTCCAGCTCGTCGAGCGTGTCGATGGATGCGATAGCCGAATACACATTGCCCCTGCCTGCGAATATGCGCGACGTGCTGATGTTGTTCTCCCGCAGATGCTTGATCGTGACGCCGACGAGCTGATTGTAGATGAACAAAATATTATCGTACGAGATATATTCGGCCGACTCGATCTCGCCGCGTATACTCGCCAATTCGCCCTCGATGCTGCTGAGGTCGCCCTTATCTAGAAAATTAACGATGCGCCGCTCGCTGTTCGTCGGATACATATACTTCTTGCCACGATCGGCCTGCTGCCCCCAGTAGTAGATGCCCCCGCTTCCTGCGATCATGCGGTGCTTGATGACCTCCATCGCTTCCACGGCGAGGTCGGACAGCCTGACGCAGTCCTCCGCTTGGCTGCTCACCCCGATGGTCACGGTATGGCCGAGCAGCTCTGCCGCCGCATCCCGGATCGCGGCGAGCGCTTCGTCAATGGCGGCCGTCATCGCCTCCGCCTCATCGTCGCCATAATTGAGCACGATTACGAAGCAACCTTCCCCTTGGTAGACGCACCGCGCCCCGACCGTATCCGGGAATAAGCCGTCGCACTGGGAGGTGAGCACGTAACGGTGGTAATTACGAGTCTCCGTATTGGCATGGCTGACGTACCGCCGGTAACGGTCGATGGAGACGACCGCCACGCGGAAGCAGGACGCCGGGAACAGCTCGCCGATCTGCTTGGGCACGTCGCCTCGCAGCAGATTATGGATCGCCAGGCTGCGCGTGTCCTGCTCCCTTTCTTTCAACAGCTTGTAGAGCTCCTCTTCCTCCTCCTGCATGCGCTTGAACGCCGCGTCCAGGAAGAGCAGCTCGTTCTTGTTCGATACGCCGAGATGGCCGCGGGCACGCAAGGCGCGCACGAGCTGCCGCACCGGCTTGGACAGCCATGTCGCGAGCAGGACGGTCAGCCCTGCGCCGGCGAAAATAATAACGATCGTCAGCCCGATCAAGCCGTGCTGCAGGTTGCGGGCTTTGGTCAGCAGCTCATCCGTCGAGTACAGGTTCACGTTCCACCAGCCAAGCAGCTCCGACTTGGACCACGTATAGATCAGCCGCTCGCCGTTCACTTCCCGGAACGCATACCCTTCCTTCGATCCCGCGTCAAGAATGTCCCCGATGAACGGCTGCTCCCGGCCATCGGTCAGCAGCAGGTTTTTGTCGCTGTGCGAAATAATGGTGCCGTCCGCTTCCAGAAGGAAGTACCCGTGCTTGCCCGGCTCGTTCGAACGGAGGTAGTCGCTGATCCGGCTCTCCTGCAGATTGACGACGATCGTCCCGCGCGTCGTGGTCGACAACCGGTTCAGCGGCATGACGTACGAGACGACGTTGACGCCCGACGCCAGCTTGCGCGGCACCCACACGCCGCTAATCCCCCTTCTGCCTTCCAGCGCCTTCTCCATCCAATCGAGCGGATCATAGCGGTTCAGCCGCGTAATGCCTTTATCCGTCGAGATGACGTAATCCGAGTCGGCCAGATAGAACGAGGACGAATACACGCCGTCGACCCGATGATTCAAGTTCTGCAGCTCCGAAAGTACGACCAGCGTGCTGCTGATGTTGCCGTAATCCGCATTGGCCTCCGCGTACGTCTCGAAGTCGCGAATCCGGTCGAATACTTTGCTCGTGGCGAGCCGCACGACGTCCTGGGCCATATTGCCCAGCGCATTCTCGTTCAGCCTGCGGTTCGCGTTCAGTCCCGCCAGCGACGATTCCGCGATGGCGCTCTCCGAATGCTGCACGATCCGCGCGCTGCTGTACCACGTCACAATCGCCATCGGAATGGCCATGACGCAGAACAAAATAAGCGTGAGCTGCAGCATCATCGGAAACCGTTTCATGAAACCTCTCCTCTCTTCTCTTGGCTTCGCAGCCAGGGATAACTGACCCCACCCCATAAGATAGCGCTTACATTTTAACCTATATCGATTGTGTCTTCTTGCTTTACGCATCGCACCTGACAGATTGGAAGGGCTCCGAATACGCGCGGCGAAAGGGGACAAACGCGCGAGTCGCCCGCGGCGTGCCGTCGTCGTTTGTCGAAAAATGGATTAACAGATAACGAAACCCAATAACAATATAATAAATCAGCTCAAGGAATTAGGGAAGGATAAGTTTGGGAACGAGGGGCTCCGCCCCTTTTACCCCACTTTTGTTGCGCCCTCTTGTTGCACCCTCTTGTTGCTCCCTCCCCCTAGTTGCACCCTCCCCCTTCCCCCTCCGCTGAGGGGAACCAAAGGGCTTCGCCCTCTGGACACCCCTCTTCGTGCTGGCATGTTTGTTCGCGGTCGGCGGATCGGCTTGAGCAGGGCACGCTTTTGTCCTGTCGGACAAAGCTTCAGTGAGATTTGAAGTCAGTCCTTATTCATAAGCCTGTCAACTATAACTATAGGCCGTGGGTCGCTTTATCAGACGGTTTTCCTTTTTACGTTGTGCCTGGGGTGGTGACTCCCTTTACTTTGCCCCCCACTTACTCTTTGCTGACGCTCCGCGGACACGCTTTACGTTCCAGTCCGCATAAAGACGGTTGCATAATCTCTTAGGAAACTAAAAAGGCCGATGGATGCCCATCAGCCCTTTTTGCCTATCTTATAATTTTGCGACATTCCCCATTACCGCTTGCCGTTCTTCCGATCCTCCTCGCCCAGCAGCTGCCGGAAGACGAATGCGAGCTTGAGCCTCAAGAGGTTGTCGGTCTGCTTCAGCTGCATGCCGAGCAGTCTCTCCAGCTTCTCCAGCCGATACGCGGCCGTATTCCGATGGATGAACAGCCGGCCCGCCAGCTCGTTCATGTGACCGCCGCAGGCGACCAAGGTCTCGAGCGTAAGCAGCAGCTCTTCCCGCTGTCTTCGCTCGTTGCGCTCTCGCAAGGATAATCTGCTCCGCGGATTAACAGGTCCAGGCGGCTGCAACGGTCCCAAATAGCGGGCTACGTAAGCGCGCATCTGCTCGCGCGGCATTTGCTCGAACAATGCAGACCACTCGCTAATAAGCCGGCCGTCTTCGGCTTCCTTATTCATAACGGGTTCCATTCGCGCCATATTCCCTCCCATTCCGGATCGGAGCACAACCGCCCTGCTCGTCGTACACCACCGTTCCCCGGAGAATTGTCGCCCTAACCTTGCAGCCGAATTCCCGGCCGAGATAGGGGGTGTGCGGGTGCCTATGGTAGAGTTGTTCGGCGGTTAACCGGTACTTGCGGTTCAAATCGATCAGCACCAGGTCGGCATCGAGCCCTTCCTTGATCGCGCCTTTGCGGCTATCCATCCCAAACCGCGCGGCCGGCGCTCCCGCGAGCAGACGGCTGATTGCCGCAAGCGGTATCCCTCGCTTCAGATGCCCTTCGTCCACGAGCAGTTCAAGCGAGTTCTGCGCCCCCGCGATGCCGCCCCATGCGGCGAACAGATCGGGCGATTGCTTCAGCTCGCCCGGGCAGGGCGAATGGTCCGAAGCAATCAGATCGATCTCGCCGCGTTCGAGGCATTGCCACAGCTTCGCCTGCTCCCGCGGACTCCGCAGCGGCGGCGCGCATTTGGCGACGGCGCCCCGTTCCGCGAGATCCGCATCCGTCAGCGCGAGATAATGCGGGCACGTCTCGAGCGAGACATCGACGCCCGCCCGTCTCGCTTCGCCGATCATCCGCACAGCCGCTTCGCTGCTAATATGGGCGAAGTGAAGGCGGCATCCCGTCTGGCGAGCATAATCCAGCGCTTTGCCGACGGCCTCCGTCTCCGCATCGATCGGGCGCGATGCGGTGTAATCCGCCGCGGCATACCGCTCTTCCGCGCGGGCGAGCGCGATCAGCCGGGCGACGATCGACTCCTCCTCCGCGTGGAGCACAAGGATCTTACCGAGCTCGGCGATCCGCTTCATCCCCTCGAGGAGCGTCGCGTCGTCCGAACGCCGGAATGCGTCCTCGTCCTCGTCGCCCGGCGACGACATGAACGCCTTGAAGCCGACGACCCCGGCTTGGGCCAGGGCGGGCAGCTCGCGCACATAACCCGGCATGAGCCCTCCCCAGAATCCATAATCGATCAAGGCGGCGCCGGCCGCCAGCTTGCGCTTGCGCGCAAGCGCATCGACGGTCACGGTGGGCGGTATCCCGTTCAGCGGCATGTCGATGAAGCCCGTGCACCCGCCCGCGGCCAGCGCGTTCGTGCCGGTGACAAAGCCTTCCCAGTGGCCAAGGCCCGGCTCGTTGAGATGCACATGCGCGTCGATCATCCCCGGCATAACGACCATGCCCGCCGCGTTCATGACCTTGGCGACGCCTCGCTCGACGGACGGGGCGATCGCGGCAATGCGGCCATCGCGGATACCGATGTCCATCCGCGCGGTCCGATCCTCCAGCACGACCTCTCCGTTCACGATCACGAGCTCATAAGGCTGCGCCTTCGCGCTTCCGTTCCTCATCGTGTCGCCTCACTCCCCTCCGGCTTCGCCGCACTCTTGGCCGGCCACGACTCCGCCATGCTAATCCTCCAGGCCGATCAGCTTCGCCGGATTGGTCGCCACCATATGGTAGATATCGTCCGGGGCGAATTGGTAGTCGAGCATCGACGCGATCATCGTCCGCATGCCCTGCACGGGCGTCGACGCGGCGCGGATGCCATAGTCCGTGCCGAGCACGAACCGGTCGATCCCGACCTCCTTGATCGTCTTCATCCAGGCGACGGCGTTCGTGTGCCGGCCGAGTTCCGCGCCCATATCCATGTATTCCCGCTCAACGTAATAGTGGGTGCGCGGCACGTCCGGATACAGCCAATCGACGAGACACGCTTCCAGGAAAGCGCCTCGGGCCGCGGCCTCCTTCTGCTGCTCCACCGTCATCCTCCCCCGCACCGGATGAGCGATCAGCACCTTCTTGATCCCGTATTGCTCCGCCAGGTCTAATAAGCGCAGCGCCTCCGCGACGGATACGTGCCCCGTGTTCAGATACACCTGCGGATGCTCGGCGATCATCGTCAGAATCTCGTCCAGCGCCTCCGGAATGGAGCCGTCCAGCGGAACGGACGTGGCGACCGGCAGCTCCTCCTTCGCGAATTTCGGGAACGCGTCTTTGAACGGGACGAGCTTGCCGTCGATGAGCGTGGATTCCCGCTCCGCGGAATGGCGCGTGCAGTGCGAACCGAAGCTGATGAACCGGCAGCCTTCCTCCATGTGCAGCGCCGTGCGGACCGATCGCGGGTTGAGGCCGCCGTGACAGGAGTTCATCAGATAGCCGCCGTACGTATGGATGCCGGGAACGTGACGATTGACGATCCATGCCATGCCCGACGCCCAGCCGAACACGTCGTAATAGACGATGCTCCGCATCCCGGCCGCGGCCGCCTCCTGCGCCACTTGGATCGGGTCCAGATGGCCGGGGTTCGAATTCAGCACCGGCCCTGCGTGCACATGACTGTCGATCGCGCCGATCAACAGCTCATCCGGCAGCTCCATCGAGCGCCGGTAGAACGATTCGTTCCATTTGGACCGGTCAGGCGTGCGGACAGTCGTTTGCTCTTGATTCATCATCTATACATTCCTCCTCGGGATTTGTGGGGATGAGCACTGGTACGAGCCTACCCTTTCACCGCGCCGGCCATGACGCCCGCGACGATGCGCGAGCTGAACGCGAAGTAAATGACCGCCACCGGTAAAATCGACAGCACCATGCCGGCCATCAGCTGCGGGTAATTCGTGCTGTGCTGCGATTTGAAATACGACATGCCTAGCGGCACCGTGCGCAGCGCCTCATCCTTCAGCAGAACGAGCGCGAACGAGAACTCGTTCCAGCACGAGAAGAACTGCAATATCGCCACCGTCGTCAGCACGGGCACCGCCATCGGCAGGATAATGGTGAACATCGTGCGGCTGAAGCCGAGTCCGTCGATCGCCGCCGCTTCCTCGATCTCCTTCGGGATGCCGGTAATGTAGCTGGCGACGAGCAGAATCGGCATCGACAGATTGAACGCCACGTACGGAATGACCAGCGTATACCAGTGGTCGGCCAGCCCCGTCTCCTTGAAGAGCAAATACACGGGGACGAGCAGGGCGTGAATCGGGACGAGCAAGCCGAACAAATAGTAGACGACCATCAGCCGCTTCCCGCCAAACCGGACTCTGGCGATCAGATAACCGGTCACGAATGCAATCAGCACGATCGCCAGCACGGAGAGAGCGGTGACCCGCGCGCTGTTCCAGGACAGCTGGAGCATATTGGTGAGCTTAATCGCCTCCGCATAGTTGCTCAAATGCAATGTCTGCGGCAGGCTAATGATGCTGTTCGAGAACTCCGCCTGGGTCTTGAGCGACGAATAGCCGATCCAGATGAGCGGAAATATGCAGCTGGCGCTAAACAGCATCATGATGACGTTGAGCATCAGCTTCTTAATCAGTCTGGCGGGACTCGCGCTCCCGCGCTCGGCCGCGGCCATGTCCATCGCTTGCTCCATTAGTGCTCCACTCCTTCCGCGCCGCGCCTGCGCTGCAGCAGCGCCGTGCTGATCAGAATGATGAGCAGCGTCAGCGCCATGATCATGATGGCGAGCGCCGAGCCATATCCGTAGCGGAAGCGGAGGAACGACGTCTCGTAGGCGTACAGCGCCATGACCGACGACGCGTTCCCCGGTCCGCCTCCCGTCATCGCGTAAATATGCTCGAACCCCCGCATGTTGTTGGCGATACAGAGCAAGGACGAGACGATCAAGGTCGGCTTGGCGAGCGGGATCATGACGTACCATGCTTTGCGGAAGCCTGTCGCGCCGTCCAGCTCCGCCACTTCCAGCACCTCTTTGTTGATCGCCGCAAGTCCGGCGAGCATAAGCAGCGTGTAGAACCCGATATTTTGCCAGGAGAGCGGAATGGAGACGAGCAGGACGATCGGACCGGACAGATCCAGCCACGATTGTATCCATCGCTCGAGCCCGATGACGCGCAGGAACTCGTTGAACAAGCCATAGTTATAGTTGTAGATCAGCGTCCACAGGAAAGCGATGATGATCGGCGCCAAGGTCGATGGGAAGAAGCTGATCGTGCGGTGGAATCCTTTCCACTTGACTGCCTTCGACATGAGGAACAGCGCGAAGATGAAGGCCAACCCCACCTGCCCGATCAAGCCGTAAGCGGTCATAATCACGTTGTTGCCAAACGCGTGCCAGAACACCTCGTCACGAAGAATCTCCGTGTAATTGTCCAATCCGATGTAGCTCTTCTTCGGTCCGCCCGTCCAGGAGAAGAAGCTGTACCGGAACGCGGACACGATCGGCACGAGCACGACGAATGAATAAATGGCGAGTCCTGGCAGGAGATAGAGCAGAATCAGCCAGCCGGAAGGACGTAATGCTTTGCCCATGCGATCACCTCCTTAGTTCAAGTCCCTTCATGGCCGGGCTAGGAAGGTCTCGTAGGCCTGCTGCGCCGCTTCGGCTAATTGCGCCGGCGTCTTGGACCCGGACATGACGCCTTGGATCTCCGTGTTGATCACCTCGACGATCGACGCGTCGAACCACAGATCGAAAATCTTCGTCGCATCCGCCGCTGCGCTGGCTTCATAGGCGGCAAGCGCGACCGGATGCAGCTTCGTCGTATCGAATTCGCCTGGATCGAACGCCGGGAAGCCGCCGACCTCCGCCATCAGCTTGGCGCTCTGCGAGCCCGTCATATATTCGAGCAGCGTCATGATCGCGTCCAGCTTCGGTCCAGGCTCGATGCCCGCATGGACGCTGTAGTAGACGCCCGCGCCGCCGGAGGAAGCGAGCGGGTTGCCCTTGCCGCCCGCAACGCCGGGGAATACCGCGACCTTCGTCGCTTCCCGCACCGCCTCCGGCGCATTGTTAACGATGTTCATCGCCGACCAGATGCCGCTGACGAACGCCGCCGAGCGTCCCTCGAAGTAATAGGACACCATCGTATCGCCGTCCACGGAATTCATGTCTTTATTGAGATAGCCGGCCTTGGACAAATCGGACATGATGGAGATCGCGTTCACGAAGCCCGGATCGGTGAACGCCGCGCCGCCCCCGCTCAGAATCGATTCGGTCCACTCCGGCCCGGTATGGCGGTCGGTCAAGGCGCTGATCCAGCTGGACATGGCGTAGCCTTTGGACTTGTCGCCGTAGGAGAAGAGATTGACGCCCTTGTCCGCCAGCTTGCGGCCGGCATCCATCACCTCGTCCCAGGTGGCGGGGAAGTGATCATAGCCGATATCGGTGAACAGATCGGCATTGTAGTAGATCAGATGGGTCGGGCCGGCTGCGATCGGAATGCCGTACACCTTGCCGTCTCGCGTGCCCGCGTCCAACGTGCCGCTCCGGTAGCCGTCCCGCCACGCCGCCCGCTTGTCGAGCTCTCCATTCAGCGGCAGCACGATCTCGTTGTCCACGAAGTTCGTCATCCACGAGCCTGGCACGATGAACACGTCCGGCATATCGTCCGCGGCGGCCAGCGCTTGCGCCTTGATCGCGTAATCCTCGTTCTGCAGCTGCTCCTCTACGAGCGTAACGTTCGGAAAATCCTTCTTGAACCGCTCCACCCCGTCCAGCACCGCCGTATCCTCCGGGCTCTTCCCGATATTCGACGCTTGATACCGATGCATGAGCGTGATCGAGATTTTGCCGTTCCCGTCCCCATTTCCCGTCCCGGACGACGCCTCATTCGTTGGCGCCGCTTCGTTCGAACAGGCGCTCAGCAGCAAAGCCGCGGCAGCGCTCAATGCCAACCCAGCCAATCTTCTTCCCATAGTCCCCACTCCCCAATCGTTTCTCTCCCGCAGTGACCTACAATTTGGCATCCGAAATTGGATACAATCTAGGGTAAAAAAAATCAGTTGAACTAAAAAACGAACTAGATGCGGAGAAAGAGAGATGAATCTTGAGAAGCTGAAAGCTTTCTTTAGAAAGCTGCTTCGAAAGCATACGCTTGCGTTCGCCTTGGAAGAATGCTGTGTTTCCTCACAGAAACACAAACCAATCTTCCTTTGTGAACGGATATCTACCTCTCAAATTTAAATTCAAGAAATCCGTGAACAACAGCGTGCCGGCGAATGCTGCATTCCCTGTCTTACGACAGTGAACGCAAACCAATCCCCTTTTATCGGAAGATCATCACTCTTGCGCAGCAAATTCTTGTAAAGTATTAGTTCAACTTACCCTAACTTTGGAAAATCTCCGACAAATTCGCCGCGCTGCCCGTCGCGATCGAGAAGTCCAGCGACCGTTCGATCTGCAGCAGATGATCCGTCATGATGCGGGCGGCCAGATTGCCGTCCTTGAGCATGATCGCCTCCACCAGCTCCTCGTGGTCCCGGCAGAACGCCTGGTTCGTGCCATAAAGCGCGATGATGACCGACGTCAGCGAGATGAGCTCCTCCAGAAACGTATAGTAGTAGGAATTGTGGGCCAGCTCGGCGAGCTTCAAGTGAAAATCAACCGTCACGTCGAGCGCGCCGACGACGTCGCCGGCATGACTCGCCTGATGCTCCTCCCGCAGCAGCTCGCGGAGCTGCGCGATTTGGTCCGTCGAAGCCGCTGCACACACCTTTCGCACCATGGAAGGTTCCATAACACGTCTCATCTCGAACACCGCTCTCGCATCCTCCACGCTCGGACATGAGACGAACGAGCCCCGATAGGGAATGACCGTCACCAGCTTCTCCATCGCCAGGCGCCGCAGCACGTTGCGGATCGGCGTACGGCTGACCCGAAAGGCTTCGGCCAGCGCGTCTTCGATGAGCTGCGTGTTCGGCAGCAGCTTGTGCTGAGTAATCGCCAGCTTGATTTCCCGATAAATCTCCTGTTCCCGCTTGTTGGACATGGCGTCCCTCCTCAGCTGCAAAATGATGACCTGCCTGCGATTTTCATGTTAGCTATACTGACATTGTAGGTTTTAGCCCGCATGTGGTCAATGATTCGGGCGGTTTTTCGGCAGCGTGCATAAGAAAGCGTTTTCAACTATGTCCGCGGCGAGCTAACGGTTAAACGCGAATGAGGTCCGACCGTTCACAAACAAAAGGACTGCTCTTCGTCAGAGCAGCCCTTATCATGTGAGCATCTCGCACGCCCCCGGCCAGATTGGACGAGTCATGATTCACGAGACCCGCGATGTGAGGCAATCAAGGTTCGCGGAACGCCAAGCCGATTAAAGCGAAACCCCCAAGAGCGGGGCGTTTAAACGTAGTCTTGAGGGACAAAGCCGGCAGAAGCCAACACGACCGACGTCTCGATCTGTCTCTCCGGCACCTGCCAATACCGCTCCAGCAATCCCCGCTTCGCCTCTGCGGGAACAAGCGCGAAGCCATGCTTCTTATAGAACGCGATCGCCCAGACGGCCGCCTCCCAGGTGCCGATCAAGATCGGCTTCTCGACGCGTCCGGCGATGTGCTCCAACAGCCGGCCCCCTATACCGCCTTGACGTCTCGCCGTCCGTACATAAGCATGCCGAATTAAGGCAACTTCGCCTTTATCCTGGATGCCCATGACGCCGACCAGCTCTCCGTCCTCTTCGACGCCCCAAAAAACAACGCCGCTCTCGACCTCATGAAGCAGCTCTTCCTTCGTCATATAAGGATCATGAAACCGATCTTCCGGAATGACACCCTTGTATGCTTGGGCCGCATCGTTAATGATTGCCCAAATTTGATCCTCATCTTGTCGGTGGCACAGTCGAATCATGTTGCGTGCTCCTCCTCTCCTCATGCAATCCATTGTAGAATGGTGCACTAGCTTTGAAAAGGGGGAGGTTCCGCTTACTCCCGCTGCATAACAACTACGATTCGAGGTCTCTCTCATCGCCTCCGTGACTTATAAATTCGAGACATTTTGACGCTCCAATCGGATAGCGGCGAGGAACGCCAACAGGAAGCCGGCTCCTCCGAGCGCCAAGGAAACGTACAAGAGCAAGGAAGAAGCCCCGCCAACCGATGTCACAAGATTCAATGCCGCCGCGATCAGCAGCGTAGACAGAATCGTGGCCGGCACCGACTTCGTTCGCAATCCAACAGGGATGGATAGCAGGCCAAGTCCCGCGGAAGAGGCGGCAAGCAGTACCAGCGTGAGTGCCTGATCAGCCGTCTCTGCCAGCGTCAGGGGCAGGTCGATGAAATGCCAGACTAGGTTCCCAGCCCAGAATACCCCGCTCGCGAGCAGACCTGCTATTAGGACCGAGGCGAACGTCCAACCCGCGATGACCGCAAGCTTCGCCAGCATCGATCTTGTTCGGCTGACGGGATACGTGACCAGTACCTGGATCGTCGGATTGACGTATTCGCCCACGACGAGCTTCGATGCGAGCACGCTCGCCAGCACCATGAACGCCGTTCCCGTCATGAGATTGATGTAGCCGAACGCGCCGCCGTAATCCGTGAATAGCGCATCGACGCTCCCCGAATCCGCTTGTACCAGCAGAGGCAGGAGCAACCCGGACACGGCCAGCAGCAGCGTAACCCAGACCGTCGCCCGGGCATAGCCGCTCAGCCGATGCTTGCGCCATTCGATCGCCATCAGCTTAGACATCGTTCAGCTCCTCCCTTCGAATCTGCTGCCAATATCGCGTCTCCAACGATTCCCCTTCGCTTCGCGCCGCGTCCATGATGCCGATCCCGACTATCCATTGGCTGTCTTTCAACGCTACTACCCGATCCGCAATCGTCTCCAACTCGCATCCTCCTCAACATATACCAAGTAGTATTCAAATACTATTTGGTATCTTAATTCCATATGGTATCATTGTCAATATGTATGTTGACCTAGCGGCGGATATGGGGGATACGATGACAAGACAACGCATGACGCGCGAAGAGCGCAAGCAAGAAACTAGGCGGCACCTGCAGGATGCCGGCGCCCGCATTTTTGCGCAATTCGGGTTTTACGGCGCTTCCGTGGATAAAATCGCGGCCGAAGCCGGTTACACCAAAGGCGGATTTTACGCGCATTTCGATTCTAAGGAGAGCTTGTTCCTCACTTTGTTCGAGCAGCAGCTGCATGCCGAGGTGGCAAGTATGAAGGAACACGCGCAGCAGCCGATGACGCTGGAGGCGTTCGTCTCCTTCCTGGTCCACGGCTTCGAATCCGACCTTGAGGAGAGCCGGACGTGGGACATGCTGAAGATGGAGTTCATCCTATACGCCATGCGCGAAGAGAGCGTCCGTGCACCATTCGCGGATATGATCCTGCGCATGGTCGGCAGCCTGACGGATGACGTCAAGCCGCTGCTCGCTCAGCATGACGATGCTGTCTTAACGCCTGAAGCATTGATCTGGGCGATCGTCTCGCTGGAAAGCGGCATGGCGATCTACCGGTACATCCTCGGCGACAGCCTGCCGGTATCGGTATTCGAGCAATCCGTTTGCGCGTTGACGAAGCCGTATGCGCAATGAGGCTGCCAAGCTGCGCATTCGCATCAAAAAAGGGAGTCCCGCAAGCCATCTTCGATGACTTAGGACTCCCTTGTGCGTTAAGCTGACGGACGGGAAAATAATCCCTAATGAACCGCGTTTCACAGCCGCATTCCGCTACGCGATAATCTCTTGCCGGTCGCTCCGCACCCGCTGCTCCTCCTGTGTTCGAACCAGATCCGGATACACCTGGCCGGTGCGCATCAATTCCCCATGCGTGCCCTGCTCGACGATCTGCCCTTGATGCATGACGAAGATGACGTCGGCGTTCTGGATCGTGGACAGCCGGTGCGCGATAATGATCGTCGTCTTCCCTGCGCGCACCTCGTCGAGCGCGCGCTGCATCTCGCGTTCGGTCTCCATATCCAGCGATGAGGTCGCTTCGTCGAGAATGAGAATTTCCGGGTCGCCGAGGATCGCCCTGGCTAATGAGACGCGCTGCCGCTGCCCGCCGGAGAGCTGAATGCCGCGCTCGCCGATCGTCTCCTCGAGCCCCTTTGGGAAGCGCTGAATCGCATCCCAGATTTGAGCTCCGCGCAATGCATTCTCCAGCGCTTCCTCGGTCGCTTGCTTGCCGAAGGCGACATTCCGGCGAATCGTATCGGCCAGCAAATACGGATCTTGGAACACGATGTGAATTCGGCTCATCCAATCGTTCATCCGGAGCTCGGACAGCGGGACACCGTTGACGACGATGGCGCCGCCCGTCGGGGCGTAGAACCGCATGAGCAGCTGCGCGATGGTCGATTTGCCGCCGCCGCTTGTGCCGACGAACGCGATTTTGCGCCCGATCGGAAGCGTTAGCGAGACGTTCCGCAGTACCGGAATATTCGCCTCGTATTCAAAATCCACGGCTTCAAACCGAAGACTCCGCACTTTCCCTTCAAGTGACTCTGTCCCTTCATCCATCGCTTCCGCGCCGAAGAATGTCTGCAACCGGTCGATGAACGCCATCTTGGATATGAACATCATCGCGAAGTTGAACTGACCTTGGAAGCATTCCATCAGCTGATTGGCGAACTGGAGCAGCACGACGAACATCCCAAGCGAGAGCTGCCCGTTCATAAGCTGGTAGCCGCCGAAAGCAAGTACGACGAGGTTGACCACATAACGGAGCGGCGCGCTGAGCAGTACTTGACTGTTCGTCGTCCGGCCTTCCGCCATAACCGCCTCATAGTACTCGCGGAACAGCGCATGGTAAATCTTCGCCTCCCACTCCGCCCGATGGAACGCGATCACCTCCCGCGTGGAGGAGATCCCTTCCTCGATATGGATCATGAGGTCGGTCCTCTTCTGCTGCACGCGCGCATTCGCCGCTTTCATCCTTTGACCGAAATAACGGGCCGCCGCCGCGTAGAGCACGCCGATCGCCAGCATGCTGACCAGAATCCACGGTCCTGCGATCCCGATAATCACGATTAGCACAATCATCTGCACCAGCTGCTGAATCCATCTCGGGATCATGAACCCGATCGCTGACCCTGTCTCGTGCAGGTCGCTCGTTAGATTCTGCACATACAACCCGCTGCGTTCATGCTGGACCTTAGCTAACGGGAACCGGTAGAAGTGCTTGAGCATGCGCACCAGCAGCACCTCGACCATCCGATATTCGCTTCGCACGAGCACGTACGGCGCGCAGACGCCCAGGACCGCGTTCAGGCCGACGAAGATCCCGAAGAATAGCAGTAATCTTGGCAGTTCGCCGACCTGCCCCTGCACGAAGACGTCGTCGATGATGAATTTCTGCATATACGTCGCGAGCAACCCGAAGCTTGTCTCAAACAGTACGAGCAGTACGGCCAGGCCGAATTCCTTGCGAATCTCCCGCAGACAGCCGCCCACCCATCTCAAGTAACTCATACGGCTTCCTCCCGCTCTGGCATTTGGCCCATCGCGATCAGATAGAAGACGCCCCGTTTCTCCAGCAGCTCATCATACCGGCCTACCTCGGCCACACGTCCTTCATCCAACACGAGAATGCGGTCGAAATCTTGAATCGTCGAGAGCCGGTGCGCAACCGCGATGACCGTTCTTCCCTTCATGACTTGGTCGAGCGCCATCTTCACTTCCGCCTCGCTCACGTTATCCAGCGCGGACGTCGCTTCGTCGAGCAGCACGATACGCGGCTGCTTGATGACCATACGCGCGATCGCGATCCGCTGCCGCTGTCCGCCGGACAGCTTGATCCCCCGGTCGCCGACGAGCGTATCATAGCCGTCCTTCAGGCCCAGGATGAACTCGTGGGCATTCGCAATCCGCGCCGCCTCCTCAACCTCTGCGTCAGTCGCGTCCGGCTTGCCGAACCGGATATTCTCGCGCACCGAGATGCCGAACAAATACGACTCCTGGAACACGTATCCGATTGACCCGCGTATTTGTTCAAAGGTCAAACTCGGCAGGGGATGACCGTCCAGCAGCACCTCGCCTTCAAGCGGGTCGTAGAACCGGCACACCAGCTTGAGCAGCGTCGACTTGCCGCCCCCGCTCGTGCCGACGATCGCGGTCCGTTCCCCGGGCCGAATCTCGAGATTGACCTCCTTCAGTACATCCGGACGGTTCGGATAGCCGAAGCGGACCTGACGGAATAGCAGTTGCCCCTGCACGTCTAGCGGCCCGGGCGCCTGCTTCGGTTCGGCCACCTCGGGTTCAAGCCGCATTAGCTCATGAAGCGGCTCCATCTGCTGAATAACCATCGTCTGCTCGATCAAGTTGCTCATCAGCGTCGAGAGCTTGAGCATCAAGGCGGCATAGAGCAGGATGAAGGACACGAACCCACCGACGGTGAGCATACCGTCTCGAATGAACGAATAGCCGACAACGAAGAGCACGATCGTCCCGATATTAAAGAACACTTGGCGAAGACTGAACCGGGCGTGGATGTAGATCACCCACATGAGCGTGCTTCGCTTGACCCCGGAATAATGCCGCAGATTCTCCTGTAAGTCCCACGCTTCCGCGCTATACGCACGAAATTCACGCAAGCCGGACACCGTCTCATATACCTTCTTGTTGAAGTCGATGCGCGTCTTGTACATTTCCCGCCCCCACTTGGAGACGTTCCGATCGATGTATGGCCCAATGAAGTAATAGACGAGCAGACAAGGAATGGTGATTGCGGTCAAAATCCAGCTGTTTTGGGCCATCAACACGAACGCGAGCACCGCGAATAATGCACTCTCAAGCATCTCGGGGAAAAAGCGGTTGTACAGCCGCTGCGCCGCGAAGACCTGCTCGTTCATGAGCGACAGCGTCTCGCCGACCGGGTGGCGTTCATAATAGGCAAAGCCGAGCCGGCGAATCTGCTTCATGACGGAGAACTGCAGGTCGCGCGAAGCCTTCGTGCCGACGACTCGCTGCAGCATGTTGCGGACGACGGCCGCGACGGCAATGACGACGATCAGCCCCGCGAACCCAAGCAGCAAATACCGGAAGGACGCCGTATCCCGATTCGGGTAGTAGTCGTCCACGACGTATTCGATCATTTTGGGCAGCGCCAGCTCGCCCAGCGCGATGACGACCCCGCACAGCACGACGCAGGCGACGCCCAGGTAATACGATTTCAGGTAGGACAGGATCCACCCGTAACGCTTGGACCGCTTCCTATATGTTTGCAGCGGCACCATTCATCCCCCTCACAAAATCTGGAATATTTGTCGACGAGGGGCTAGTATATCACACCGGACGTCACCTTGATACTGGGAAAATTCCAGTTTTTTTCATGGCGAATTTAGAGGAGGTTAAGCCGAAAGGGCCGCCCCCGAGAGAGCAGCCCCATGTTCAAAAGTCTTGTATCACGACCAGCGTCTTCTCTCCGCCCTTATAGATGCGGTTGGTCCGTTCGTTGACGGCTGTGCCGCCCAGCGATTCTCCGGGCTGCAGCACCGCGATTCGCTTGAGGCTGCTGCCGTTATAGACGGTCAACGGATCAGGCTTAGAGTCGACATCCTCGGATAGGAACAGATGATTGGTTCTCGAATTGAGGTACAAGCTCGCATAGGTCGGGATCGTCTTCGTCCGGACAACGCGGTTCGTTTTGCCGTTGATGACGTACAGCAGCCCTTTCGACGATTCCTGCGCTGAAGTAATATACACCCGATTCGTCACCGGATTGAGGACGATCTCGCTTTGCAGACGGCCAAGCTGCAGCTTCCGCATCGTACCGCTCGCCGTATCCAAGATGGAACAATACCGGCTCAAGTTGTTGGGAATGTACAGCTGCTTCGTCTGTTTGTTCAGGACAGGCGTGATGACCGGATTGCTGCCTACTTTCCACGTGCGGAGAATCTTCTGGCTGCTTCCATCCAGCACGGAGACGGTATCTTTGCTCGTATTGGTAAAATAGATCCGGTTCGTCACATCATCTACCACGAGGGTGGAGAAACGGCCTTGAATGGAGATGCGCTTGCGTACGGTATTCGTCTTGCCGTCGATCACCGTCAGCCTGCCGATGCTCGAGGAGAGCGAGATCGAAGCGACATAGATGAGATTGGTGACCGGATTGACCGCAATCTCGTCGCAGCGTTCGCCGATGGGAATCGTCTTGATGACCCGGTTCGTGCCGCCGTTGATGACCGTTAAGCTGCCATCCAGCCAGTTGGTGACATAGACGCGGTTCGTTCTCGGATTCAGCGCCACGTTGAGCGGCATCTGGCCGGTCGACACGGTGGCGACGATCTTGTTCGTCTTGCCGTCCAGGACGCCTAACCCGCGTTCTGCCAGCGTATAATACACGCGGTTCGTTGCCGGATTCACGGCGATCTGTCCCACTTGCCCGCTCACCGGAATCGTCGCGATGATGCGCGGTTTCGAAGGCGTAACGTTGATCCGCGCCCGGGCGTTCAATAATGGTCTAGACATGGGTTCCTCCTTTTATATAACGCCTGCGTTCCTTGGCATTATATTCGCTGGGGGACGGTCGGTAACCGGAGCCGTTAGAAGGAGGCGTGAATGTAAGCAGCATGATGAAAAAGCATCGCCCCCATCGATTTGCAGTGTGCTACACTCAAGATGGAGGTGGGGCAAACCCATGAAGATCGTAAAACTGGAAGGCATTACACTGCTAGCTGACGATGTTGCTCGATTGGCAAGATTTTACGAGGATGTATTGGGATTTACGATTGTTGTAGACGAGGGGCATTACGTAGAATTCAGTAATTCAGGCGTGAGATTGGCGATTTGCTCGAAATCGCTGATGGCGGATAATACCAACGGCTACTCTTCTTTCGGGGAAAGTCGCAAAGGACAAGCCGTTGAACTAAATTTCCAATGCGATACGCCAGAACAAGTATACGCCTTGTACGATGAATTCGTTACGAAGGGAGCCATTGACGTCACAGCCCCACAAGTCAAGTCATGGGGTCATACTGCGGGCTTCTTCGGCGATCCCGAGGGGAATGTTCATTCCATATTCGCTGTGAATCCTGCGTAATGGTAGATTCCTGTAGTACGAATAATCGCTAGGACGATGTGGAGACGTACGCATATGGAGCAATAGGGGTGGATGGGTATTCACCTCTATTTTCGCATGCCCGGATGTACGTCCCCGTATGACCCAATCTTGTGTCAATCGTCCGAAGAATGAGGAGGCCGGCTTGCCCGTTCATTGTAAAGCTCCCCCCATTCTTTCATCAGCGAAATAATGGGGTTCAAGGTTTTACCAAATTCAGTTAGCGAGTATTCTACCTTGGGCGGCACCTGATTGTACGTTCTGCGCTCGATGATCCCTTCACGTTCGAGATCCCGCAACTGCAAGGTAAGCATATGATGCGTGACCTGCGGGTAAATTTTGCGAAGTTCGCCGAACCGCTTCGTTCCGCTCATTAAGTGATAAAGAATGACCCCTTTCCACTTTCCGCCAATAACATCAAACGTCGTTTCGACTGGGCACTTTCTTTCCGGAGCATTGGCCATCCCGCTCTCCCCTTGCATGGTATCATTTATCATACTTGGTATTATTAATTTGCGTACTTTAAGTATATTACTTACCTAAATATAATGAAATAGCCAACGGTATTTAATAGGTGAAGGGAATGATTGCAATGGGGAACGCGGATAACAAGAAGAGATTTGAGGGCCAGACCGCGATTGTCACTGGAGGGGGCACCGGAATGGGCCGTGCTGCTGCGCTAAGACTCGGCAGGGAAGGCGCCAATGTCGTCATCGCCGGTCGACGAACGAAGGAGCTTCAAGACGTGTGTGATGAAATTATCGCTCAGGGCGGCAGGGCCCTCGCTGTTCAGACTGACGTCGCCGATCCTCGCCAGGTCGAAGCGCTGGTCAACAAGACGCTGGACGTGTATGGAAGTCTGGATATCGCTTGGAATAACGCCGGCACCCTTGGTGCTTTCTCACCTCTACACGAGCTATCCTTTGAAGATTTCGATACGGTGATGTCGGTCAATCTGCGCGGTGTGTTCGCCTGTCTAAAATACGAGATCGCGGCCATGCTCGACCGTGGAATCCGGGGCTCGATCGTGAACACGTCTTCGTGGACCGCGCATGGGGCAATGCCGGGCACTTCAGGCTACGCAGCCTCCAAGGGAGCCCTCGATGCCATGACGAGAACGGTGGCGTTGGAGGTGGGTCCTCGTAACATCCGAGTTAACAATGTTAGTCCTGGAATGATCGCAACCCCCATGTCGCAGGAGGTTCTAAGCGACGAGACCACGGCGCGCCCCTTCGTTAAGCAAACTCCTTTGCAGCGGGTGGGCCAATCCGAAGACGTGGCGGATGTCGTGCTCTGGCTTCTTTCCGACGACGCTCGTTTTGTTACCGGTCAGAGCATACTCGTAGATGGCGGTTACACGATCGGCGGATTACGCCCGTGACTGGAGCGAAGCGATCTATGGAAGGTCAAACGGCAGCCGATCTCTGATCGGCTGCCTCATCGTCGTACCTTTATTCCGCTTGCAAAAACTCAAACACAGCCCGAAGGTATTCGGATTGAAACTCCACATTCGGCAGATGAACCGCAGGCAAGATCAGCAGCTGCGCGCCAGGGACGGTCTTGGCGAGGAGCTCGCCGTGTTCGGGAAGCGTCACGGTGTCATACTGTCCCGCGATAACCAACGTCGGGTGGTTGATGAGCGCAGCCGTCCGGCGCATATCCATATCGCGGATCGCCGCCCAGCTTCCCGCAATGCCTTGCGGTCGCGTAGCCAGCACCATCTCGCGGAACTTAGCGACGACGGCGTTCTCCTGCTCCAGCAGGTGCGCCGGGAACCAGTTCTTGATGAACATATCGGCGAATTCCGGCAGCTTCCCCGGCTCCAGCACGGAGGCGATCAAGCCCTCCCATTGGTCGGCTGGCCCCAGATAAGAGGAGGTATTGCTCAGAATGAGCCGGTCAACCCGCTCCGGCGCATAGATGCCGAGCCATTGCCCGACGACGCCGCCGAGCGACAGCCCGAGCACATGCACGCGCTCGAATCCAAGCGCGTCGAGCAGTTCGATGACATCCCGCCCCAATCGGTCGAACGAATACGGACCATCCGGCGTATCCGAGCCGCCATGCCCCCGGTAATCGTAGCGAAGGACGCGGAAATAACGGGTAAGCTCGGCGATTTGCCCATCCCACATGTTCATCGAGGTCGCGATGGAGTTCGCCAGCAGCAGGACCGGCTTCTCGGCCGATCCCTCGATCCGATACGCAATCCGTACGCCGTCGCCGGTCGTCACATGATTCAAGCCTTCAGTCGTTCTTGTTTTGTTCGTGATCATGGTCCTCAGTCTCCCTCATTCGTTTATAGTGACATTTTATGGCATGCGCACTACAATCTGAATAAGAAGATAAAGGCGTTTGGGGCGCCAAACCTTATTTCTATCGTCGTTTCCCAGGCAAACGTTAATAAAATGAGGTGACCTGTTCATGGACCAGATCGATATGAAAATTCTATCCATTCTGCACGATAACGCCAGGATTACGGTCTCGGAGATAAGCCGGATGATCGCGATGTCGCAGCCGGCCGTCACCGAACGGCTGCGGAGATTGGAGGAACGGGAGGTCATCACGGGTTACCGCGCGCAGATCTCCCCATCCAAGCTGGGCAAGTATACGACGGCGTTCGTCTTATTCAAATCCAATCATTGCAAGGAATTCGAAGCGTTCAGCGAGGCGGCCCCCGAAATCGTGGATTTCTACAGAACGAGCGGCGAATTCAATTATTTGCTGAAGGTGGTCACCGAGACCGGCGAGACGCTGGAAACCTTCCTCGAAGCCTGCAACGCCTATGGATTCTCAACGACCTTGGTCGTCCTGTCCACGCGGTTCGAGGACAAAAATCCGCTAACCGCTCATGAAACGTCGAACATCATCCCATGGGTTCAATCTGGAGATAATGAGCGAAAACGCTAATCGACACCTCACCCTTTCATAGCTGCAGCCCCCACTGTTGATAGAGCTCGCGCAGTTCCATCGCTGTCTTCGAAACAAAATGCCGGATCACGTCCTCTCTTAAGTACGCGGGCATGATCCGGGGTTCATTGTCCTTCATGCGAAGCCAAGCCAGCTTGATATCCCGGTATTGGCTGACTTCGGCGTCGGCGAGCAGCGGTTCGATCGCGTAGGCATCGGCCGGTTGCAGCTGGTCAAGCATCGCTTCGGCCTCCACCAAACTCCGCAAGAGATCAAATTCCACCTGCTCCGACTCGGTATTATAGGTCCTCCGGATATTCTCGCGATCGCCTTCATAGGCCCTCTCGAAATCCGCGTAGACCGTCTCCGTCCAACGGATGTCCGCATAGATATGCGCGAAATAGCCGAGTATGTACGCTTGCCAATCGGCATCATCGTTCTGGCTCGAATAATGCAAGCATGCTGCCCTCAGCATTTCAAGACTCGGGAATTGACCCTCCGCGACAAAATGAGTGATGCCTTTCTCTGCCCTAGTCACCTGTCCTCTAACATGGACGGCATCGGGGGCAATGCTTCCGATCAAGAATGCAGGCGTCGGTTGGCGCGAACAAAGCGCCGATGCGATCGCGAAATGAACCATGGGGTAAGGCATCGTGACGAACCTCCGTAAAGTAGATTTCCTAATTCCTCCAACACCCTATCTGACGACGTCGCGGGCAAATAGTTGCATCCCTTGATTCACGAAACGTGGTCATTCCGATTCCTGACCAATACTGCGAATGATGTCACTTGCCCTAAAACATGAATAAAACCGAAATGTCATGAATCAAAAACAATTGACAACCAGAATAAACATGAATAAACTGGATTCGTAATGGTGGTTACAATTTCCAGTCGGAGGCGATTTGCATGTTTTCGGATGAACGGCGCGACAAAATTTTGGAGCTTCTGCACACGAACGGGCGCGTTCTTGCCAAGGATTTGGCCGACCTGTTCGAGTTATCCATCGATTCCATTCGGCGCGACCTGACCTTGATGGAGGAGAAGGGGCTGCTCAAACGCACGCATGGCGGAGCCATCCCCAGCTTAAAGGTCCGCACCGCGCCTCTACCGCCCGATGTGCGTTACCGTGACGGGGCCCCGCATCAAGATGCGATTGCGAGGAAGGCCGCTTCCTTCATTAAGGAGCAGGACACGGTCTTCATCGGCAGCGCGGGCATTCACTTCGGGATGCTGAAGTTCCTGCCGAACGTACCCTTCACAGTCGTCACGAACTCCATCCAGGTCGCCGATACGTTAAAAGATCGCGAAGCTATCGACGTCTACCTGCTTGGGGGCAAAGTGAAACGCTCAGGCAGCATAACGGATGCGCTGGCCAATGAATTCCTGCGGCAATTCACCTTGGATATTTGCTTCGTGACAGGCGGGGGCATCTCCAAGAACGGGATCAGCACGTCGACCCCCGAAGTGGCCACGCTCGGCAGAGTGGCGGCCGAAATTTCCAGGCGGCAGATTTGTCTGGCTCCTCATGAGAAGCTGGGCGTCGACTTCTTCGTTAAGGGAGGACCCATTACCGGCATTGATCTGCTGATCACGGACGAGGAAGCGAGTATCGAAGCGATTGAGGCCATCGAAAGCAAAGGCGTCACCGTCTGCATTGCGCGAACAATCGAGGATTCGCCATGAATGCGGAGAACGCCAAAAAGGAATAGATCACATCCATTGGCCCGGATGATCTATCCCCCTCTGCTCGGGAGCTGCGGAAGCAGCTCCTTTGCTTATTATAACGGACGGTCCTATGCGTTCACTAGTCGTCGACGACGTCCCCTGCTCGCGCCAACTTCTCCCGCAGCGCCATCAAGCTCTCCTCCAAGGATTGATGCGCGGTATCGATGACGATGCGCTCCCGGTCCCACGCTTCGTAATGCCACGTATTGACCGCTTCCCACGTCGGTGGCGTAAAACCGGGAATATCGATAACGCGCGTATCGATGCGATGCCGATGTTCGCGTTCGTCGGAGCACACCACTTCGATCTCAACGAACGGCAGATCGAGCGCCTCCGCCACGTCGCGCCAAGCTTGGCGCGTAATTGGGATCGGATTGACCGTGTCCGCGATGACGTCGAGCCCTAACTTCAGATTCTGCTTTGCGATCTCGTAACAGACGATGTACCCCTCAGGGCCATCAACCCAATTCCCGGCAATTCGCATCGCATGCTCCACGACGTCGACGCGGAGATATGCTGCACGTATTTCACGGGCCAAAGCGGCTGATAAGGTAGACTTGCCCGCGCCGGGCAGTCCGCTGAAGATATAGAGCATTGCGCTTGCCTCCTTTATGATTAGACTACCCTAGCTACATCGACCATGTCCCCTAGTCCATGAGGGAAAAGCTAGCAAGCAACAGCACCGGAAGGCTTGCTGCCATTCCCACGGCAACAACAATAAAGGTATTGAATACGGACCAGACTAGCCGCGAGATGGTTCTGCTTCTGTCCCGATTATAAAACCATGCGAATGTATAGGTCAGCGCAAGATAACCGACCACGATTGCAACCCCTATCAGTTTCGAAGTCTGACTTGGCCCTATATACTCTTCTCTAAAGCGATGCTGGTATTCAAAACCGAATATCGCAAGGTAAGAAAAGCTTAGAACGATAAACGTAATGACGGAAGAAGGTAATAGCAGTAGATATTTTACTTTGGATTGTTTAAGAACGGCTAATGGTTTCATTCTACGACTCACCTTCATGCATTTTTTTCCATTCTAGCACAAATTCAATCCCTGTACGGCTCATCTCTTCCGGCGCTTGCATTATCATTCTGATAAAGAGACAGAAGCTGGTCATGAGATCGGGAATCATACGTATTCGCACGACCGCATGATTTTCAAATCCCCCTCACTCGTGGATCCCTCTTGGGGTTAATTAGTGCAATTCTACTACATGGCTGTATACCCTCCATCAACCATTAAACTCGATCCCGTTATAAACGACGCATCGTCGCTGGCTAGAAATAAGACCGCCTTTGCCACCTCGACTGGAGTCCCCAGTCTCCCAATAGGATGAAGACTAATCAAATACTGTTTTGCCGGTTCAGGTAAATGATCGATCAGCGGGGTTTCAATATAACCGGGACAGACCGCATTAATGCGAATCCCTCTGGAGGCATACGCGACCGCCGAAGATTGCGTGAATAATTTAACCCCGCCTTTGGCCGCAGCGTATGCAGCAACCCTGGCTTTACCGACGAAACTATGGACCGAACCGCAATTTACGATGGCACCGCCGTTGTTCTGAGCTAGCATTTGTCGGATGGCATGTTTGTTACTTAGGAACACGCCCGTTAAGTTAATATCTATCGTACGCTGCCATTCCTCATAGTCAATTTGATCTGCCGTTCCATCGCTTGCGATGCCGGCGTTCGCGAACAAGATATCCAAACGACCATATTTCGCGACCGTATCCTTTACCATCTTTATCACTTCGTCTTCCTTCGTAATATTGACTTGAAGAAAAGACGCCTCTAACCCTGCCGCTCGATAGTCATCAGCCAGCCTTTGTCCATCCTCGGCTATATCCGCCAGCACGACGCTTGCGCCTTCCTCCGCGAATAAGCGGGCCGTCATGGCGCCGATGCCGCTTGCGCCTCCTGTGACGATCACGACTTTTTGGTTAAATCTTTGCATTAGAATCCCTCCTCTTCAATTTAAACAACTAGTTAGTTTTAATTAATTATTGTAAAACCTCTCTGCATCTACAGCAGAGAAGGCTCCATGACGCCATATATAACTAGCTTTACAATCTGTTCCACAAATTGTTGCGAGTCCATTCCCGCCTTGAGACGATCATTCGTAATACCCTCGAGCCGCTTAAACGATTGGAGAAAAGGGATGACGCTGTTCATGAAGAGAATGGGAATCATAATGGGCTCGATGTCTTGACGAATGATCTTATTCTTCTTGGCTTCATGCGCCAGTTCATAGAACGGAGTGAATTCATCCATGGCATAGGAGATCTGTTTCCACGTCTTCCATTCCTCCGCCGCTTCCCACGCGAATATTTTGACGTAATTGGGATTCTCGTTCATGAACCGATAAGACGTTTTGAGCACGGCTTCCAAGAATCGCTTGAATTTCTCCGGACTGCGGGTCACCTCCGCATCAGCTAACATCTCAGCAACCACGGCGTTAAAGGCTTCATTCCCTAATTGGTCTGCTCGCTGGATGACTGCTACATAAAGACCCAGCTTATCTTGGTAATATTGATAAATGAGGCTTTTGTTATAACCCGAAGCGCTGGCAATCGCATCGATTCGCGCAGCCGAATAACCATGTTCCGCGAACAATTGCTCGGCGGCTGCCAGAATCGCCGACTTTGCGCGGGCAGCATCGTAGGGTCTCTTTGATCGTTCCGTCATTGTCTTCTAACCCCTAGATTTAATTTAACTAACTAGTTAGATTTTATTTTGATTGGATTTTTATGTCAATACCTCTCGCGTATCCTGCCTCAGTAAAGAACAAAGACAGCCGTTAATCGGCTGCCTATTTGCGGATTAAAGCCTTATTTGAGCAGAGAGTTTCTTTCCTAGTTCATTGACGTTTGTAAAAAGGTATGGCCAGCTTGAGTATCGATGGTCACTAACAGACTTAAAGCGTGCCGTATCCGTTGTATCCACGACACGCACTTGTTTCTTGAAACTTCGGAAACCCTGGGCGTAACACCACACGCTTAATGGTTCTTGTCGGCCGTTGGGATAAGTGAACTGCATGACCGGCGCACTTGAGAAGATATCCGCAGTCGGGGGTTCCGAATCATAATATTCAAGCGCAACCACCGCGTTTTTGCCGTATTCCGGATCCTTCTCATCCGTCTCGATCACTACCGCCGCTCCATATTTCGTATCGCTTAGCTGCAAGGCCAAACAGTCCCCGTTTTGAAACAAGGCTTTGCGGAGGACGAGCTTCGGGATTTTCTTCACCTTCGGGTTCGGCTGTCGACATTGATGCAGGAACGTCCGGAGCGCCTGTTTACGCTTTAGCAGCGCTTTCTCCGATTCGTCCTTCCAACCGTCCAAACCGTTCTCCTGTTCCAAATCCTGCTCGATCTGCGCGATAATCGATTCATCGACTTTGCCGTAACTCCACTGCGCCTTCGCGATGCCCAGCCAAACGAGCGGCCCCTCGTCCTCGTCTTCCAACACGTCCTGAAAATTCTCCAAGCAAATGCGCGTCGCTTCGGCGAGATCTTGCGTGTATTTCAAGATATGCTGGAAGGTTCCAATCACATCAAGCACAACGTCGTCTTGCGCTATGCCTTCTCCCCAAGTGCCCATGAATGTACATCCTCTCAGGTTGCCGATGTTTGTTTGCCCCATGCAGTGGTGCCATCGGTTACAACAAGCCTCGGCGAATGAAATTAGCCGTCACGGGGACTTTGCCGACTTCCCGCGACCATACCGACAATTGGCCGATATGGTGGATTTCATGTGCGATGACATGCCGCATGATTTCTCCGTATTTGAAGTTAACGGACTCCCCGTTCGGCGTTAATTCCGATAACATCTTCAATTCCATTTCATCGGTCCACGACATGACAAAAGGACGAACTTCCTCATGAAACCTAGCGGATAAATCCATCACTTTCTGCAGGCTGGCATAGGATTCGAACGGCTCCGTGAACTCGGGCTTCCCTTGCAAAGCAGATATCCAGCTGAATTCCACATCCGCAATATGAAACAAGGTGTGCAAAATGCCTCCGACCCCGCCTAGCCGCTTCTTTAGCAGTTCTTCTTCGGTAACGTCTTGACACCAAGCGAACCAGTCTTGTCGAACTTGCCAGTTATACTCGAATAATTTCAACATCTGTTGCGCCTCCTCATTGATCCTGAATATAAAAAAAGACCACGGGCGATCAGCCCATGGCCAGAAGGGAGCGGACACGCGCACGGCGTATCCTAGACGCACATCTGCTCCGTAAGGGGGGCTAGCTGCAACACAACATCTATGCGAATGCTATTCAAAGCTCCCACCTCCTCTACTGATGCCATAATGTTACGTGACGACTTAAGGTGCGTCAACCTCTTTGCCCGTCGGGGAAACTGGCCTTGCTGCGTATCAGTTCCTAGTTCTAATCACGATATCGGGGATCGCATATTCCTTTTGCGGGACGCGTATCCCTTTCTCAATGGTCGCGTAATACCCGCTATTCTGCGGAACGCTGATGAAAAACTCATAGGTTTCATCCAATTGAATGTGGCTGACCATATACTCGCCGGACGAATCCGTCTTAGTTCCTCCGTGGTAGGTGACATACGATTCATTATAGAACGGGGATGTTGGATCGCTCTTAAAAGGATATACTCGCTCTTCCTTTGCATTGCGATACGTAATCAAGGCGCCTTGAATCGGCTCTCCGCGCTCGTTGACGATTCTCCCGCTCACGAATGCCGTTACATTGCGGGCTGTTATCGCGGGAAGCTTCATCTTCGATGAATTAGGAAATACTATAAGTTGGAATAAAGCCTAAGGAAGCCAAGGAGACCACACGTTATGCTTACGATCATCAGAAAACCAAGCGCTTGGCTGATCGCGGCCTTTACGATCCTATCCCTCTTTCTCTGGCACGGCAACAGGCAGAAGCAAGAGGCGCTGAAGGTGTACAAGCAGCAGTACCAAGCCAAGGTTGACGACGCTTTCGTAACGCTCTTCAACAAGACGCCGAGCTACCTTCCGCTTGCGGACGCCTTTGAGACGATCGGACAAGCGCCGGATACCGCCAAGCCGGACGTCGTGCAGCAATCGATTGACGCGGCCAAACGGTTAGGCGAGGAGTTGACCGATCAGACGGTCGACTTGATTCGCTTCAGTGGTATATTCGACAATAACACTGCCGAAGCGTCGGTCGAAGACTTCATAGGTTCCGATGCGCAGCAGCAGGACGCGCTTTTCCTGTTAGCGATTCGTTGCGATATCCATAGGATCGCGTACAATATTAGCGCCCTATACTGGAAGGCCCGCCCCAAAGTTATACCGAAAGACACGAAGACGATGCTGCTTGCGCTGGCCAAGGAAATCCGAGCCATGGATGACGCGATGACCCGCTTGATGCCGGCTGCCGAACGAGCGGCTCATGGCGCGGCCAGCGTCACGGAGCTAAAAAAGCAATTCCGTGCGGAACTCGAACCTCGCTTGAATAAGATAGAGGCAATTCAGCGCAGCGCGAACTTCCCCTAAACGCGAAAACGGGAGCCGGCCGTCTAGGCCAGCTGCCGAATCGTTAACGCCGAAGCCGGATTCCATTCCTCCTACTTGCCGTTACTCCCCGCCATCCCCGTCGCTTCGGTATTCCAATAGATCCCCCGGTTGGCAATCGAGCGCCTTGCAGATCGCCTCGAGCGTGGACAACCGAACCGCCTTCGCCTTGCCGTTCTTCAAGATCGACAGGTTCGCCATCGTGATGCCGACGCGGTCCGCCAGCTCGGTTACGCTCATTTTCCGCTTCGCCAACATTACGTCAATATTGATAATGATCGCCATGTTCTCACCTCAGACCGTCAAATCGTTCTCGGATTTAATCGCTATCGCTTCTTGCAGGAGCCGCTGGAGCACGGCGGCGAACACGGCAATGACCACAGAGGCGAAGATCAATATCATGCCGATGAGGATGACCCCCGGAGCATCGTCCCGCTCCGCGATGAGATAGAAGAGCGGCAGGCCGACCACGTAGATGCCGCTGATCGCAAGCGCGCAGTTGCGAATGTGCTTGAGCGCCTGCACGGACAAGTCCGAGAACGCTTGGCTCGCGTCGATGTAGGCCAACAGCTTGAACGCTTGATACAGCGCAATGTAGAACGGAACTGCCGCCCCGTAGAACATCAGATACACGAGATACTCCAAATACGCATGATCCGGATACAGCTCGACGATAAAACCCGCAATCTTCGGCACCAGGAAGATGCATAAGGCCAGCACCGGAATGCCAATGAGAATGACGGCCGCCTTCAAAAAGAGCGTTGTTCCTCGTTTCATGAAAAGCCCCTCGCTTTGATTTTAGTTAAGTTGACTTTATCATACGTTTTATCGTTTTACAATAAAAAGTTACCGATGATAAATATATGATTGTTGTTATAGTGATCTCCTATTCAATGACGGGATATGTTGCGGATTGGGTCTTTCTTTAGCGGTGACTGCACAAAAAAAACGCCCTCGCCGGTGCGAGAGCGCCTTGCCTAAAGTATGCCGCAGGTTGCCATTCATCGCCTGAAGAACCATGCTCGCTCGGAATGCCCGCCGAGACGGCCTTGCCAACCCTAAGCGCCGAATCGCCGTGTCTCTCAAGCTCGTCCCAACAAATCCAGCCGCAGCGGCGTGAACGTATCGAGCAGCTTGCTCGCCACGAGCGCCCGGCAGCCGTGCTTCGCCCCGCCCGGAATGAAGATCGTCTCGCCCTGCGAGATGACCGTCTTCTCCCCGTCCACGACGAACTCGATCCGCCCCTCCAAGCAGTAGGAGAACTGCTCATGCGGGTGGCTGTGCTGGTACCCTTCCGCTCCCTCCTCGAAGTGGACCTCCATCATCATGATCGTCTCGCCCGGATTGAAAATTTTGCGTTTCACGCCCGGCTCGGCAGGCTCCCATACATTCAAATCCTTCCCCATCTCCCTCGTCCTCCCCTTCGTGTAATCTGCGAGATTATCATACCGTTCGCTCTCGTCTGGCACCAGATACCTGTAACAGATCCTAAAAAAGTTACAAAAAGACCTAAAACCGGCCGCATTATCAAAACCGGCGTCCTCCCGTACACTTAGTTCATGTAAGCACTTACATTTGACAAAAGCAAATTGCTATCGGCAAAGGGGGCATCCGGTTGAAAAAGACCATAAAACGAATAGCGCTGGCGATCGATTCGTTCTTCGAACATTTCGCGTTAATCGCCATCGTTGCTATGGTGGTCATCGTGACGATTCAAGTCATCACCCGCAAGCTGTTCAGCTTCGTCTTCTTCTGGTCGGAGGAGGTGACGCTGCTGCTCATGGTCTGGTTCTCCTTCATGGGCATCGCGATCGGATTCCGGGAGAAGCTTCACTTAGCGATGGACAGCTTCACCAATCTGCTGCCGAAGAAGGTCAATTGGGTCATCGACAAGGTGATCTTGATCGTGGTGTTCGGCTTCGGCCTGTATCTGGTGAAGAACGGCTGGGATTTCACCGTGCTCATGAACGAGTCCACCCTCGCCGCGACGAAGCTGCCGAACAGCGTCATGTATGTCGTCATGCCGATCACCGGCGTCATGATCTGCGTCTACACCCTGCTCCAGCTGATCGGCATCGAGACGATCCGCCATGAGAACATCGACGAGGAGGTGCCGAAGACATGAACACGATCGCGCTCATCATTCTGGCCAGCACGTTCATCGTCCTGCTGCTGCTGCGGTTCCCGATCTCGATTACGCTCGCCGGGTCGGCGCTCGTCACGATGATCTACCTCGATCTGCCGTGGGTCGTCGTCGGACAGCGGATGATTCAAGGCATCAACTCGTTCTCGCTGCTGGCGATTCCGTTCTTCATCCTTGCCGGACAGATCATGAGCGCGGGCGGCATGGCGATCCGGCTGGTCAACTTCGCCCAGCTGTTCGTCGGGGCGGTGCGCGGCGGGCTCGCGCTCGTCAACTGCGTCGCCTGCATGTTCTTCGGCAACATCTCCGGTTCGGCCGCGGCCGACGTGTCGTCCATCGGCTCCGTGCTCATCCCGGCGATGAAGAAGAAAGGCTACGACGCGGATTATGCGGTCGCGGTTACGACGTCCGCCTCGATTCAAGGCGTTATTTTCCCGCCGAGCCACAATCTGGTATTGTTCTCGGTCGCGGCCGGAGGCGTATCCGTCTCCAACCTGTTCTTAGGCGGCATCGTACCGGGCCTGCTGCTCATGTTCACCCTCATGATCATCTCGTATTCGATCGCGGTGAAGCGGAACTATCCGAAGGGCGAGCCGATCAAATGGTCGCAGGTACCCAAGATCATCGGCGACGGCTTCCTCTCGCTCATGACCGGCGTCATCATTCTCGGCGGTATCTTGAGCGGATGGTTCACGGCGACGGAAGCGGGCGCGATCGCCTGCGTGTACGCCTTCATCCTGACGTTCTTCGTGTATCGCGACGTCCCGCTCCGCCATATCGGCATCGTGCTGAAGCGGACGTTCCGCACCGTCGCCATGGTGTTGTTCCTGATCGCCGCCTCCGACGCGTTCGGCTGGATTCTCGCCTACTTGAAGGTGCCGGTGCTGCTGACCGACATGTTCCTGAGCGTCTCGGATAACCCGTCCGTCATTCTGCTCATGATCAACATCCTGCTGCTCCTGATCGGGTTCCCGATGGACATGGCCCCGATGATTCTGATCATGACGCCGATTCTGCTGCCGGTCGCCACGACGCTCGGGATCGATCCGATCCACTTCGGCATCATCATGATCCTCAACTGCGGCATCGGACTCATTACCCCGCCGGTCGGCACCGTCTTATTCATCGGCTGCGCGCTCGGCAAAGTACCGGTCAGTCAAGCGACCAAAGCGTCCTGGCCTTTCTTCTTCGCCATGTGCGTCGCCTTGCTGCTCGTCACGTATATCCCGGAAATTTCGTTATGGCTGCCGCATCTGATCAACGGCGCGCCGTAACGCAAACCGAAACTGTTCTCCCGATATGTATCCGCTTTTAACTATATTGGTCCCGAACACAGGAAGATGGACGATGAACGACGAACGATAACTGAGGAGATGATGAACGATGAAGATGAAACGGTTCACTGGGGTTCTTACGGCGGTACTCGTATCCGGCGCGATGCTCGCTGGCTGCAGCGGCGGGAATAACGCGAACGCCCCTGCTAATGAAGGCGCATCCTCCGGGGGAGACGGGGAGAAGCAGCCGACGTACACGTTCCGGCTTGCCGAATCGCATCCGGCTGATTATCCGACGACGCTGGCCGACAAGAAATTCGCCGATCTCGTCAGCGAGAAGTCGGGTGGTCGGATCAAGATCGAGGTGTTCCCTTCCGCCCAGCTTGGCGAGGAGAAAGCGGTCATCGAGCAGGTGCAGCTTGGCGCGATCGAATTCACCCGCGTCAGCACCGGCCCGCTGGCGGAGTTCAACAAGGCGTTCGGCGTGTTCAGCCTGCCGTATATTTTCGAGAACGAGGATCATGAATGGAAATTCCTGAACGGCCCCGAAGCGCAGAAAATGCTGGAGGACCTCAGCTCGTCGAAATTCATGGGGCTCGCCTATTACGACTCCGGCGCCCGCAGCTTCTATACCCGCAAGCCGGTGACCAAGATTGAGGACTTGAAGGGGCAGAAAATCCGCGTCATCCAGAACAAGGTCAACATCGACCTGATGGACGCGCTTGGCGCCAGCGCCACCCCGATGCCGTACGGCGACGTGTTCAACGCGCTGCAGACCGGCGTCATCGACGGGGCGGAGAACAACTGGCCAAGCTACTATACCTCCAAGCACTACGAGCAGGCGAAGCATATTATCGTCGACGGCCACCAGCGCGTGCCGGAAGTGCTCATGGCCAGCCAAGTGACTTGGGATAAGCTGTCCGATGCCGATAAGAAGATCATCAAGGAAGCGGCAACCGAGTCCATCACCTACCAGCGCGAGCAGTGGAAGCAGTTCGAGAAGGAATCCGAGGACAAGGTCCGGGCGGCAGGCGTCACCGTCACGGAGGTCACCGACCTGAAGCCTTGGCAGGATGCCGTCAAGCCGATGATCGAGGAATACCGCGCGGATTACAAGGACGTCTTGGCAGCGATTGAAGGCGCGAAGTAGGTTGTAACGAGATTGGACCCGGTGACGTGCGACGGAGCATCGCGCATCTCGGTCGCACAGTGTGCGGGGAGTCATACGGCGCGGGAATCGGGTTTGCACTCACTCAAGTTCGGCTAATATCGCAATTGCGTCGGGGAGGCATGGAGCCTCCCTCTTTCCATTCGTGCCGCCCGCCGCAAGATGCGTGAACATGCGGCGTCCGCTTTTTCCACCACGGTCCGTTGCGGGAATTCCCGTCGACCATGCATAATGAAGGGGGAATCATAGTTCAAAAAGTCGACGATTCAGCACCGAGAAGGTGGCGTGAAGGCGAAGAAGGAGGCGCGGAGTTTAGGCCAACCTAAATGAGCACCGGACTTCAAGCCTGAACGCCAGATTCGATGTCGAGTTCCGCCTTGAGCTGCTTCGTGATCAATTGGCGACTTTTTGAACGACCTCTAAAAGGAGTGAGCTGCCCGCATGGTCTGGAATAGAGCCCGCCATTGGTTCATGCACACGGTGTTCCTGCGCGATCATTCGCTCGGCGCGAGGCTGCTCGTCTTCTCCGCCGTGCTCGTCATTATCCCGATGCTCATCGTCGGCCTCATCTCGTATCAGCGCTCGTCCGGCGTCCTGCAGCACGAAACGCGGCAGTACAGCTGGCAGATCATCGAGCAGGTCAAATCCCACGTGGAGCACTACGTCCGGGATATCGAGATCATCGCGCTGAAGACGATCAACCACCCGGACATGGGCAAGCTGCTGAAGATGAACAGTCTCGAGGAAATCGAGCAGTCTCGGATTCGCCAGCCGATCATGCAGCTGCTGCGGGATTCCGGCTATTCGCGGTCGGATATCTCCAACATCAGCTTATTCCTAAGCAACATCCTCATCCTCGATCTGCGGGGAGACGATAGCATTGAGCCGCTGGCGCCGCTCATGGACGAATATTGGTACCAGCTTGCGCCCGCCAACGGGGAGCCGATGCTCGTCAGCCGCGTCATCAAGTGGAAGGACCGCGAGGAGCCGGTCATCTCCATCGTGAAGCGGCTAGTCAGCCCCAACACGCTCGAGCCGATCGGGATGCTCGTCATCGACGTGAATTACAAGCGCTTTCAAGAAATCGCCGACCTCGTCACGATCGGCAAGACCGGCTACATGTTCATCCTGGATTCGCAGAGCCATTACGTGTATCACCCCGATCTGACGCAGCTCGGAAGCCGGGCTCAGCTGGATGGACTGGACCAGATTCAAACGATGGAGAGCGGCTCGATTCTGTCTTCGGACGGGAAGCAGAACTTTCTCACCTTCAGCCATTCGTCCTTCCTCGGTTGGACGCTCGTCACCGCAGTGCCTTACCGGGAGCTGACGTCGGGCATCGGGTATATCGGCCGGACGATCCTGTGGACGGTCATCATCACGCTTGGCGTCGCCTACTGCCTCGGGATCGGACTCGCGTCCAGCATTATCAAGCCCGTCCGTCAGCTGCAGCGGCTCATGAAGCGCGTGGAGCTCGGGGATTTCGAGAGTAAGGCGCACGTCACTTCCCGAGATGAGCTCGGCTTGCTCACCCACGGCTTCAATAAGATGGTCGGGAATTTGAAGGAGCTGCTGGAGCAGATTTATTTCTCCAAGCTGAAGGAGACGGAGATGACCTTGCAGCAGAAGGAGATGGAGCTGAAGATGCTGATCGCCCAGATCAACCCTCATTTCCTGTACAACTCGCTGGAGACGATCCGCGGCATGGCGCTCGAGCAGGACATGGACGACATCGCCGACGTCGCCTCCGCGCTCTCCCGGCTTCTGCGCTACAATTTGCGCCATCCGTCGCCTTACGTGACCTTGCAGCAGGAATTAGATATTTGCGAGATGTATCTGCGCATTATGAAATACAGGTTCGAGGATCGGCTTGCCTACGAATTCCACGTGCCGGAGCTGCTTCGCGAGCAGCCCTTCGCCAAATTCTCGCTCCAGCCGCTGGTCGAGAATTGCATCGTGCACGGGTTCGAAGCCGGCGGCGGCACGAGCCGCATTCGCATTACAGCCCGCGCGGAGCTGGACGGAACATGGACGATTGCCATTGAGGATTCGGGCGTAGGCATACCGACGGATCGGCTGGCGTATCTCCAACAAAGCTTGCTGGAGGCAGGCGCGACGCATGACGGCAGCCACATCGGGCTTGCGAATGTGCATCGGCGCATCGTGCATTTGTTCGGGGAAGCGTACGGTCTTACGATCGACAGCGCATGGGGCAAAGGGACGCGGGTGACGATGCGTCTGCCTTGCGGCCATGCCGAGCATCGGGCGGGTTAATACGACGGAGGAGGCAGCGTTATGCCAAGCATCGTGCTGGTGGATGATGAGCGTTGGGTGAGGACCGCTTTGCGCAAGGTGATCGAGCGCAGCGAATCGCCTTATCAGGTCGTGAAGGAATGCGCGAACGGACAGGAAGCGCTGGACTGGCTGGACTACCATGAGGCGGACATCGTCATGACGGACGTGAAAATGCCGGTGATGGACGGCTTGACGCTCGTGCAGCTGCTGCGCGAACGCCCGAAACCGCCCGAAGTCGTCATGATCAGCGGGTACGACGATTTTCAGTTCGTCCAATTCGCGCTGCGGGCGCAGGTCGTGGACTATCTGCTCAAGCCGGTCGAGGTCGACGACATGCGCAAGTGCTTGGAGACGATCCGTACGCGCCAATCGGCAGGCGGCACAACTGACGCGCCCACACCGGTCACGGCGGGGAATGAACGGGAAGAATCGCCGATCAAGCTAGCGGTCCGGTATATCCAGGAGGCGCTGCCCGGCGACGTGACGCTGCAGGAGGTCGCGGCCAAGGTGCACCTCAACCCCTCCTACTTGAGTCAGCTGTTCAAGCAGCAGATGAAGATGAACTTCATCGACTACGTCCTCGAGCAGCGGATGGAGCGCGCCAAGCAGCTGCTATGCCGAACGACGCTGCGGATCTCCGAGATCGCCGAGCGCGTCGGCTACTCGGATCTGGCGTACTTCAGCAACACGTACAAGCGGATCACGGGGATGACACCGACGGAGTATCGGAAGGGGCGGGTGTAGGAAATCGTCGATAGTATAATTAATAGGAGCCGCTATCTTTCCGAAGGCGGCTCCTATTTTTTGTATTACTCCTGCTTGGTGGCGATACACTGAAAACGATTATAAAGTATCATCCATATAATAAATATTGAGACCACGTCCTAATTGTATGTGTCGTGGACATAGAATAGAAAAACATAACTAAAGGGGTGGGGACAATGCATTCCCGCTATAAAGATCTGGTTTTTTGTTGCATGGTTTTAATTGCACTGGCATTGGGTTTTATCGGTAACAGACACTTTCATCCATTGGATACAAATTTCTCGACTTTAGCTACTGATGCAGCCCAAGGAGCGGCGTCCTTATTTGTCTCACCACTTAAAGATATGGTTGAAGAAACCCCTGATTTAAGTGAAGGATACCATTCATTATATTCTACAGGTCAAAACTTCTGGCTTCCCGGACTTATGTACACTTTGGCTTTTTTCCTTTGTGCTGGAGCGTTTTTATTTTTTTATAAATTTAACAACTGGGATGAAATTTTAGGTTTAGAAAAAATATTACGTATTTTGTTACTTCTAGTACCTGCGTTCATGGGAATAGTTTTTGGCATTGGTGGAATCAAGTATCTAGTATATGGATTGTTTCATTCTATTGTTTTTATTGCTGTCTTTGGTTTCCTTGTGATGATAATATTAGGCGTGTTTAAAGACGACTCTGCAAGACGTTCATGATACATGACTCAATGATTCATAATTAATGGGTCTAAAATTTGCGTTATCATTCCACATTTTATTGAATTGTTCAGTCCATCTATTTGCAATTTCACTATCCTCTAATATTACTATAACTTCATCATGATTTTTTTTGGCGGCACCGGTGTAATTGTATGAACCCGTTACAACCTTTTTGTGGTCAGTGATTAAAACTTTTAAATGCATATATCCATTATGCTTATTAATTTTAATTGGTACGCCGGCAGCCGAAAGTTCTTGAAGTATGGGAAGCTGTCCCTTTGCACTACTTGTTTGTTTTTTATCAGTGATTAAACGCACCTTGACTCCCCGCTTAGTAGCTTGAATTATCCTTGTCAAGATTTCATGATCAGTAAAAGTGTACATGGCAATATCCAGGTTGCGCTCGGAATTATCAATGATGTCACTTAATTTATGTATTGGGGGACATATCGTTTTTGTTAAAGCAAAAGATATCTTATCGCTTGTAAGAAGAGAGTTAACACTCGAGCCTTCTTTTTCATTGCTATGTTCGATATCTTCAATAGTATGAATGTTTCTTTTCTTTATAAGCACATAACCTACAAGTGATATACTAGCTACTCCAGCTATTACTAAGGTAATTGGCTCCACAATACCCCCTCCTTTGATGTTAGATGATATGCCGAGTCCATTGTCCAATATTTCATGGTTTAATTAGTCGCCCTGATTTAAACAAAATCCTACCTAAGTATGATCAATTCTGGGCATTCTACGAACATCGCGAGGAAGTCTAATTCATGACGGACTCGAATCCTACGACCTACATACGGGCAAATGGATCGCTGACGAGGAGGAATGGTCCGTCGAATAGACGACTGAAGACAGCACAAAGAACCGACTGCGGATTATCACCATCATCGGTTCTTTTTCACATATTTAATTTTCGTACTCCATCGGGTCATGCAAGAACTGCTGTGCCGTTCGCTCACCTTTGCCCCGCGGCCGCAGAAGCATCTCCCTCGGGGATGACGTCGTCGGCGTGCAGAGCTCGGTTATTCCGGTGTAACGAACGCTAATAGTGCACCAACGATTGAATGCCTCCGCGGAACGACTCCAACGCTTTGACCATGGAAGTCTCCTGTTGAACGGTCAAGGAAGTCTGCGGTTGGTCGATCTTTTGCAGCGCAATGCTATAACGTTGCTCGCAGCTCTTCGAGCTTGCTCATCGCAGACTGGTCATTCATGAGCGCCATATGACTGTAACGTTCGGTTATGCCTCGAAAATCTTCAACAACGTATGTTGCCAGCTGCACTTCCCCCGCCTGCAGCTGGCCATCGGCGACAAGCCGCTTTAACCGCGCTACGGATAAGGCGGCTTGTTTATCGATTTGAGCCAGTTCATATTGTTGAGCGCTGGTTATTTCCTCGGTCAGCTTATTGGCAGTTCGTCCTTGGAGTATAAAATAATAGCACAGCGATAGTCCCCCGCCAGCTAGGAGCAGAATGAACAAGAATTTTCGCATTTGATACAAACACCTTTATTATTGAACCGCAACCTTCAGGATGAGAGCACCGTCAAGTTAGTAATCACCGAAAGAACCGCTCATCGAAAGGAGCACGGTCATGAAGACGATTAAAATTTTGCTCATTGCGGCAGCTGCTATCGGGCTTGTAGGCTGCAGCAATGAAAATAACCGATCTGTCGTCCCCAATGTCGGAAATGTGAATAAGAATGCTGAATCCTTTGCTAAAGATTTGCCGCCGAATACAGAAACGAAAAGCTATGGGTATATTGCGCTGCTGGAGCAAACGACATCGGACAACAGGGTGCTTCTGATTCGAGATTTGGGCAGCCTAGATTTAGCCTCAGCAACCAGAGAAGATGTTCTTTCTCAGTCAAAAGGAAATAAAGAGGCCGCGTGGTATGTGCTTGAGAAGGATGCAATCGCCTTACTGAAAGTAGGGATGGCCGTGGAAATCACTTCCGAGAATATGCAATTGGATATGAATCCGCCTGTACGTTACGGTTCGGCGGTAAAAATACTCGATTAGCCACAGCCAATCATAAGCAGCATACGATCATGAACGAAGTGGCCCTGGCGCTGAAGTCAATCAGAGCCAAGGCCGCCACTCGGCGAAAATCATGGTTTCCATTGCCCGCCATACCACGCATTCGCATCCGCCAGCACTTGCTTACCGCCCGCCGCCATGAACGACGCCACGAACGCGTCGAATTCCCCGACCGACCGGTCGCCTGTAATGATCGCGATATACGCCTTGTTGCGAAGCTTGATGAGCTCGGGGCTGTATTGGATCAACGACGGGAAAGGCACCTTGAGCGCGTTATAGATGCCGTGCCGGTCGAGCCCGAGCGTGGCCGCCCACTGCTCCCTCCTGCCCGTCGGCGCGCTAGGCTCCATCATCCCGATATTAGCGCCGATCTGGTTCGTATAGTTCGGCTGCTCATCGTACGGCGGCAGCACGACGACATCGTCCTTCGACGCGCCCGGCCACGTCCAATGCTTGCCCTTCACCCCGTATTTCATCGTCATGCTCTCCTCCAGATTCGGATTGGCGCTGACGTAGTCGAGGATCTCGAGGATTTTGGCCAGCTTGCCCGGCTCCTTCGCCGCATTGGCGCCGATCGCGGTGTAGCTCATGAGCAGATCATAGGCTTTGGAGCCGCTTTGGCCGGTTGGTCCGGTGACGGGTGGGCCGAAAACGATACGAGCGCGGCTGTTCTTGTTCGTCAGCTCGAGCGCATTAAACGCCGCTTCCACCGGCACCTCCTCGCCCTGCGCGTTGAATGTCTTGTAGTCCCCATTCTGAATCCAGTGATAATAGTTACCCATCGAGGTCATGCCGATCCGGCCGTTGATAAAGGCATGCGATAGATGCTTGTAGCCGCCCTTGTTCTCGCCGGTGACGAACTCGGGGTCGATGATGCCGTCCTTGTACCATTTCTGCAAATACCGAAGCGCTTCCTTCATCTCCGGCTCCAGCGCGCCGATGACGAGCCGACCCGCCTTGTCCGCAAAATACAGCTGCTCGGTGAACACCATTTGGCCGAACGCGCCGAATACGACGTTCATCCCCTCGCTTGACAACCCGTACGTATCGTCCTTGCCGTTGCCATCCGGATCGCGCTTGGTGAAGGCGTACATGACCTGCTCGAATTCGGCCAGCGTGGTCGGGACGGGAAGTCCGAGCGCCTGCAGCCAGTCCTCCCGATAGACGACCGGCACCCGGAACTTGTTCGTCGCATTGACGACCGGGATGCCGTACTGCTTGCCGTCCAGCTGACCGTAGGCGAGATAGCCGGGGGCGTTCTGTTGAAGCAGGCGGGTCAGGTTCGGCGCATAATGCTCCAGCACCCCCTCCGGAATGTCGGCGAGCACCTGCTGCTCCTGATACTTCAGCAAATCCTGCGGCTGCCGAATGCGGAACAGGTCCGGGATCTCGCCCTGCGCCAACTTCAGATCAAGCAGCGCCTCGTAATTCGCGTTCTCGAGGTTCCATACGTCCAGATCGACGTTGAACTTGTCCTCCAGATAGCGGATCATCTCCGCATCCTCCGGCACCGCCTCGTTCAGGTGCATCGTCCACGAGATTTTGTACCGCTTCGCTTGCGCGTCGTCTTGGGCCCCCGTCTTACTTGTGGCAGCCGCGCCGCTGCCCGCCTCCAATCCGCAGCCGTTCAGGACGAGGAGCACCGTCATTAGCAGCAGCGTGAATGGACGATGACCGTACCGTTGTCTTGTCCTCATAATCGCATGACCTCTCCCGAAGCCTGTAGAGGCTCCTCCTGCTTCAGCAGGCTGCGAACGTAATTTTTCGGCGTGGCCCCGTACGTTTCCTTGAACTTCTTGATGAAATAAGCCGGCGTACCGTAGCCGACAGCCGCCGCCATCTGTTCCACGGTCAGATTGTTCGTCCGCACCAGTTCGAGGGCGCGCTCCATCCGCTTGCGGGTCACGTAATCCGTATAGCCGACGCCGGTCTCTTCCTTGAAAATTTTGCTCAAGTACTTCGGGCTTAAATAGACGTGAGCGGCCACCGCATCTAGCGACAGATCCTCTGCCAAATGCGCGCTAATATACGACTGAACTGCTTCGACGCTATCCGTCGCCCGCTCGTCGCTGCGCCTCTCCATCAACTCGAAGCACGCCGCGATCGACTGCACGAGCCATGCCCGGAAGCGATCGATGTCGTAAATGTCCTGATACTGCTTATACAGATCGATCTTGAATTGGCCGGACTGCTTGAACCTCACGTTCTTCAGAAAGTCCGAGTACAGCGATATCAGCTTCATAAGCACGAACCTGCCGTACTCTGCCGGATACGGCCCTTCCTTCAGTTCCCGCAGCAGCTGGTCGGTCGCCGCAGTCACCCCATCGAGACTTCGGGCTTGGAGCTTCTCCGTCCACTTCGGCAGCACGGATGGCGGCAGCTCCAGCTGGCTCTGCTCCCGGTTCAACAGGTGGTACTGCTTCAAGATTGGCGATTCGGGATAGAAAAAGCCGTATTGGATCAGCGTCTGCGCGGCCGCGAAGCTGCGATGCACGTCGAGACGTTCCTGCACCCAGAGACCGTAAGCGATACGAATGTCCAGCGCGAACTCCGTCCTCACCTCGGCGAGCACCAGATCGGCGATGGCGTCTAGCACGGCGTCTTGTTGTCGGTTCGCGCCAACGATGACGGCGATTCGGCGATCCGGCAGCTCCTCCGCGATGATATGCGCGCCCTCGAGGACGGTCGCTTCCAGCTCATTAATCAGCTTGTAAATTACATATTGGCTCGTCTTGGGACCGAGCGCCTTGAACCCTTGGTTGACCGGATCGATGACCAGACAGCAGTAGCCGGCGAAGTCCAGCGGGAGGTCCAATAGCGCCAGCTGCTCGTCCAGCTCTTCGGCGCCGTAGCGGTTGTGCAGCATATTGAGCACGACGTTGTGTTTGATGACCGGTTTATTCGCCTGCAGCGTCTCCTCCAGGCTGTTCACTTTGCTCGACAGCTGATGGATGGCGGTATCGATCAGCTTGAATTCGTTATGCTTGCCCTCGGCGGGATGATCGAACAAGCCTTTGATCCGGCCGACCAATCGCTTGATTGGCTGGTAGCTGACCGCCGTGAAAATCCCCGACAGCACCAGTCCAACCACGACGGCCAGTCCGCAGATGGCGAGCATGATTTGCTGAAGCAGGATCGATTTCTGGTAGAAATGCCGCTCCGGAATGACGTTATAGAGACGCCATCCATTCGAAGCGAGCTTGTTGTCCGATACGACGTAGCGGCCACCGTCCACTTCCGTGCTGAAGCTTTGCGCTTCCGCCTCGGAGGCGACGAGGTTGTCGATAAAAGGCGCTTGCGCGGGACGAACGCCTAGCAGCGTTTTGTCGGCAGCGGAAAGCACGACGCCATTCGAGTCGATGAGGTACGTATTCGGATAGTCGGCAGGCATCATTTGGCCAATGATCGCGCTCACGGCGGCTTCCTTCATGTCGATGCCGATGAGGATATCGCTGTCTTTTCCAGGCGCATTGAACGGATAGCTGCGGGCATACGTCATGAGCGGCAGCATCGCGTTGCTGCCGGATACGCTCGCGTAGATGTCCTTCGGCACCAGACGCGGCACAGTCCACAAGGAGGTTTGTTTGCTATGGCGCATGTCGTCGATCCAGTCCATCGCGCGCGGGGACGCCTCATCCTTTGCACGTGTCTCATATTGCAGCCCATATAAGGAAGAGATCATGACGCCCGAGTTCGGATAGAACAAATGAATGGCGTGCACGAGATCCGCATGTTGAATAACCTCGCGTTTGAGCAGGTTTTGAATATCGACAATAGAGCTGCGCGCTCCCTCGAACGCATTGCGCGTGTATAGCTCGACCTCGCCCTTACGCTCTAAGGTGAGGTCTAGATAGATTTGATTGACCCGCTCGACCACGTCGGATTCGAGGCGCTGCGAAGCCTTGTCCAGCACCATCGCATTGTTGGCTCGAATCTCTTCCTCGTAGTTCGGGGGCACGACCAGATAGAGAATGGAACAGAGCAGGAGCACGATGACGACCACGATCGTCACATAAGATATGGCCAAATTAGCCAGCACCGGCTTCGAACTTCTCATTGCCCGTAACGCGTTCATCGCTAGTTCCCCTCCTTCCAATTCCCGATTATACAGCAAAGCTCGCACCTGTTTAGCCGATTAACGATAACTTAACATGTCGGTCTCAGGTGTTGGGGAAAGTGAGTTTGTCGATGTAAGCGCATGCAAAATTGAGGGTGCCCCCTCGCCCCTTCCCCCTCCGCCGAGGGGAACCAGAGGACTTCGCCCTCTGGACTCCCTTTTTCGTGCTGGCACGTTTGTTCGCGGTCGGTGGGTTGCTTCGAGCTGGGCACGCTTTTGTCCTCACGGACAAAGCTTCAGTGGGTTTTGAAGTCTATCCTAAGTCATAAGCCTGTCAACTATAGGCCATGGGTGGCTTTATCGGAAGCTTTTCCTTAACCCGGAAACATTATCCTCTACCGTGGAGGCAAACCAATCGCTTCGCCGAATACTGCGTTCTAGTTCACCGAACGCAAACCAATTGGCGTGTAGCCAAATGCTGCCTCCCGTCACCTGGAGGCAAACCAATTGGCTTACTCAGTACCATTTTCGTATCATCCGGAAATCGTTCTATAGAGCCGCCGCGGCTCGGATGGTAGGCTGAGGTCGTAGTCCAAATCGGCATGAAGAAGGGTGATGGAAGAGAATGCGAAAAGGTAGTAAAGCGCTGAATTTGATGCTGGCGTGTACGTTAATGGTGCCGCTGGGCGTGACCAGCCTCGTCGGATCGGCGAGCGCGGCGACGGGCAATTTCGATGTGTTGTCGTACAACATCGGCGGCTTGCCGGATATCCTCTCGAGCAGCGCGGACCCGGAAGCCTACACGCCGCAGATCGGCGCGAAGCTCGCGCCCTACGAGCTGGTGAACGTGCAGGAGGATTTCAATTACCACGCATCGTTGTACGCGAATGACAGTCATCCTTACCGCACGCCGACTTCCGGCGGCGCTGGCATCGGCAGCGGCCTGAACACGTTGTCCAGCTACCCGATTGCCGATCTGCAGCGGGTGATCTGGAACAAGCGGTATGGCCTCTTCGACAACGGTTCGGACGTGCTGACCCCGAAGGGCTTCACCTACTCGCAGATCGAAGTCGCCGACGGCGCGTATATCGACATCTACAATCTTCATGCCGATGCGAACACGGATACGAAGTCGAACGAAGCCAGACGGGATAATCTGTCCCAGCTGGCCGCCTACATTGAGGCGAACTCGCAGGGCCACGCCGTCATCGTGCTCGGCGACACGAACTGCCGGTACACGCGAGCAGAGGACAATTTGAAATCGCTGTTCGTCGATCGACTTGGGATGAAGGACGCCTGGATCGAGAAGATTCGCGGCGGCAGCTACCCGGCGATGGGTTCGGCAGCCCTGCTCGGGACGCCGGGCGCGACCAGCGCGGACAACGAGGTGGTGGACAAAATTTTCTATCGCAGCGGCGCGGCCGTCACGCTGTCGGCGAATACGTACAAGGTGGAGAATACGTATTTCACCGATTCGGCCGGCAATCAGTTGTCTGACCATTTCGCCATCACGACCAACTTCTCCTTCTCGACGAGCGCAACCGTCGCATATAGCGATCTCGTTGGCGGCGATGGCGGAACGGCGTTTAATTTCCTGGGAAATGCCGCTCCATCCTCAAGCACACCGACCTCCGTTACGCTGCGAGGAGCAAGCCGACTGGACGCGGTATCGATGACGTATGCGAACGGGACGACGCTGACCAAAGGTGGGACAGGCCGAACCGCGGCGACGCTGACGCTCAATAGCGGGGAATATTTCACGAGTGCCCTCCTGTGCCACAACACGTACAACGGCAGTGTTCGCGTATTCTACGTGGAGCTGACGACGAATCAGGGGCGCAAAGTTGCCACCGGCACGAAGAGCGGTACCGCCACGACACTAACCGCGCCAACCGGCAAATCCATCGCAGGCTTCTTCGGCCGCGCGGGCGACAACATCGACAAGCTAGGAGTCATTTACCGCTCCTTGTAAATGTCGACATTTGATCACGAAGCAGGCATGGGGTAACTCAGCATCGAATCTGGCATGCAGACTTGAAGTGCGGTGTTCGTTTAGGTCTGCCTAAACGCCACTCTTCCTTCTTCTCCTGCTCGCCACCTACTCGGTGCCGATAGGTCGACTTTTTTGAATGCGTACGTTGAACTGTATTTCTATCAAGGCGAAACGGCTGTCGCCGTCTTTGAGGCGCAACGCGTTACGTTCCGGAGAAATACAAGATGAATGAATAAACGTGAAACTTATAAATTCTTGTATTTTAAAAGACACACAGAGAGGATGCCGCATCCACATGACGGTCAAACGTAATTTCGCAACCGCAACCGGACTTTTCCTACTAATGAACACCATGCTTGGGAGCTATGCCAGCGCAGAATCCCTCCCCTCCATCGAGGCCGCGCTAGCCGGTCCGGTACCTGTCGAGCTGCCGACGGCGCCCGCTTGGGGACATTTCGTCGACAGCTACAAAAACAACATCTCAGATAACAAAACGGTCGCCTCGAATCCATCCATCGGCGTGCTCTCCCAAATGCTCGAATTATGGACGCCGGGCAGCGCCTGGGATAACGGGACGAAGCTGAACAGCGCCGTGCTTGATGCCAACATCCAGAAGAACATCGATATCGCGGCCAAACGGACGCAAGCCGAAGCCGACCAAGCGTACTACGACGATCGCCGTAAGCAAAGCTACTCCGCGATCGATGGTCTCGGCTCCCTTGCCGACGTGTACCGCGAGAAAGCTGGCGCCACCACGACGATCACCGACATCCCGGCCGACGCGACGACGAAGAAGTATGACGACGGCGGCACCGACGCGGGCGACCCGAACTCCGAGCTGGGCCGAATCGTAACCCTGGTCAAGACGCTGCGCGGCAACTACTCTTCCACCACGCCGGCGAAAAACTTCTACAGCTACAAGCGACCGTTCCGCTGGGCCAATGATACGTCGATCATCGTGCCGACGCTCGTTCCGGCCATCAGCACGACCCCGGCGACGGACGGCGGATTCCCGAGCGGCCACACCAACGCTTCTTACTTAAGCGCGTTCGCAATGGCGTATGCGGTGCCGGAACGTTTTCAAGAATTGCTAACGCGCGCCTCCGAGCTTGGCAACAGCCGCATCGTCGCGGGCATGCACTCCCCGCTCGACGTCATCGGCGGACGCGTCATGGCGACGGCCTTATCGGCGGCCATTCTCGCGGATCCGGACAATGCGGCCGTCAAGCAAGCCGCTTACGACGAAGCGCGAACGAAGTTGCTCACACAGACGGGTACGGCGGAAGACCGTTTCTCAGATTACGAGAAGAACAAAGCGCAATATACGGAGCGGTTGACGTATGGATTCAGCGCAATCGGCGAGACGGCCAGACCGATGATCGTGCCGAAAGGCGCCGAGGTGCTGCTCGAGACGCGCCTCCCTTATCTAGACGCCGACCAGCGCCGCGAAGTGCTCGCAACGACGGGCCTCCCTTCCGGCTATCCGGTGCTCGATGATCCCGAAGGCTGGGGACGCCTCAATCTGTTCGCGGCTGCGGACGGCTACGGCGCTATGAACAGCGATGTCACCGTGACGATGGATACGGCCAAAGGCGGCTTCCATGCGCAGGATCACTGGCGTAATAATATCGCAGGTAGCGGTAAGCTTACGAAAGCCGGCACGGGAACACTTGAACTGCAGGGTAACAACACGTACGCCGGTGGCACGATCGTGAGCGGCGGGACGCTTGAGGGCGAGTCCGCAACGGCTTTCGGCACGGGCAATGTAGCGGTTACCGAGGGCACGCTCGTCGAGCAAGTCGCGGGCAAAATGACGATCGGCGGCAATTTCGAGCAAGCCGCGACCGGTACGCTCGAGCTGAACGTTGGCAGCGCTAGCGACGTACTCGAGGTGAAGGGCGCCGTGAAGGCAGACGGCAAGCTGCGCCTGAAGTTCTCGGACAGCTACGTACCTGCTGGCAACGAAACGATCACGATCTTGACGCATGCCGCTGGCCAGCGCACGGGCGAATTCGTCGCGGTGGAGACGGTAGGCCTGCCAGATGCTTACAAGGCGACCGTGAACTATCTATCCGACCGGATCGAGGTCGAGATCGATAACGGGACGGCGCCGGCGTGGGGATATTTTGTCGATACGTACAAAACGAATCAGGCGAGCAACACCACAGTCGAGAGCAATGCATCCATCGGCGTGTTGTCCGAATTCTTGAAGCTGTGGAAGCCGGGCAGCTCGTGGGATAACGGCACGAAGCTGAACAGCGCCGTGCTCGACGCCAACATCCAGAAGGTCGTGGACATCGCGAAGACGCGTACCCAAGCCGAAGCGGATCAAGCCTACTTCGACGACCGCCGCAAACAAAGCTATGGCGCAATCGAAGGTCTCGGCTCCCTCACTGACGTGTATCGGACGAAAGCCGGCGCGACGACGACGATCAACGACATCCCTGCCGATGCCACGACGAAGAAATACGACGACGGCGGCACCGACGCGGGCGATCCAGCCTCCGAGCTTGGCCGCATCGTGACGCTCGTGAAGACGCTGCGCGGCAATTACTCGTCGACGAATCCGGCGAAAGGCTTCTACAGCTACATGCGTCCATTCCGCTGGGCGAACGATACGTCGGTCATCGTACCGACGCTGGTACCGGCGATGAGCGCGACGCCTGCGACGGACGGCGGTTTCCCAAGCGGACACACGAACGCTTCGTACTTGAGCGCATACGCCATGGCCTATGCCGTGCCGGAGCGTTTCCAAGAACTGCTGACGCGGGCGTCGGAGATGGGCAACAGCCGCGTCGTTGCCGGCATGCACTCCCCGCTCGACGTCATCGGCGGACGTGTCATGGCTACGGCATTGTCGGCCGCGATCCTCGCAGACCCGGACAACGCAGACGTGAAGCAAGCGGCTTACGACGAAGCGCACGCGAAGCTGCTGACGCAGACCGGTACGGCGCAAGACCGTTTCGCGGATTACGCGAAAAACAAAGCGCAATTCACCGAGCGTCTGACATACGGATTCACCCAAATCGGCGACACGACTAAAGCGATGACCGTGCCGAAAGGCGCCGAGGTGCTGCTCGAGACACGCCTCCCTTATCTGGATAGCGCGCAGCGCCGCTCGGTACTGGCGACGACGGGCCTCCCTTCCGGCTATCCTGTGCTCGACGATCCGGAGGGCTGGGGACGTCTCAACCTGTTCGCCGCGGCGGACGGCTACGGTGCTTTTAACAACGACGTAACCGTGACGATGGATGCAGCCAAGGGCGGCTTCCACGCGCAGGATCAATGGCGCAACAATATCTCCGGCACTGGCAAGCTGACCAAAGCCGGTTCGGGTACGCTCAAGCTGCAAGGCAGCAACACCTACACGGGCGGTACTATCGTGAACGGCGGTACGATTGCGGGCGAAACCGCGATGGCTTTTGGTACTGGCGATGTGGCGGTTAATGCTGGTACGCTGGTCGAGCAAGTCGCCGGCAAAATGACGATCGGCGGCAGCTACGTCCAAGCGGCAGACGGCGTGCTCGAGCTGAACGTCGGCAGCGCGACAGATGTGCTCGAAGTGAAAGGCGCGGTCAAAGCAGACGGTAAACTTCGTCTGAAATTCGCATCGAATTACGTGCCGGCTGAAGGTACACTTACGCTCATCTCGCATGGCAGCAGCCAACGCACCGGCCAATTCGCGGCCGTCGAGACGACCGGTTTGCCAAGCGGCTACACCGCGACGATGAACTACCAAGCGGACGGTATCAAAGTCGCGATCGACGACGGCGTCTCCAATACGCCAAGCCCAAGTAACCCGACTGCGCCGATTGTCACGACGCCAGCGGCAGATTGGGCGATCACGGGCGACGCGAATGGACAGACACTGACGGTGAAAGCGACTGCTGATGCAGCTGGCAAAGCAAATGTCGACGTGCAAGACGCGCAAGTGAACGCTTTGCTGGAGAAGGTCAGTGCCTTGACGGGGGCCGAGCTGACGGCGGAGTTGAAAGTAGAAGCTGGGGCAGAAGCGAAGTCGTTCGGTATTGCGCTGTCCAAAGCGGCGATCGGCAAGCTGTCCGACAGCAAAGCGACGATGGTTGAAGTGACGACACCGCTCGGTACAATTGTGCTGGACAAAGCGGTATTGGAAGTGCTAAAGAAGACGACTGGAGACAAGGTTCGGACTGAGTTCGCAGCAACGGAAACGGTGGCGTTCTCTTCCGAAACGTCGAGCCTGGTCGGCACGCGTCCTGTCGTAAACGTGACAATCCAGTCTGGATCAACGAACGTCACGAGCTTTGACAGCAACGAAGTCGAAATCCGAATTCCGTATCAAGCAACGCAAGGCGAAGACGCGAACGCGATTGTCGTCAGCTACATCGACGCGAACAGCAAGCCGCAGATTCTCGTGAATTCGAGCTATAACTCGACAGCTGGTCAGGTGATCTTCACAACCGATCATCTGAGCACGTATGCAGTCAGCTATAACAAAATGAGCTTCAGCGATAAGACGAACCACTGGGCGAGCAGCTACATCACCTACCTGAGCGCACGCGGTATCGCATCCGGCTCCGGCAACGGATTGTTCGCGCCGAACGCGGACATCACGCGCGCCGAGTTCGCCAAGATGCTGGCAGGCATCGCGAATGTGGATGTAAGTGGCTACACGTCCTCCACGTTCTCGGACGTTCAAGCTGGCGACTGGCATCTGCCATACGTCGCATGGGCGGCAGAGCAGAATATCGTCAACGGCAACGAGAAGCAGCAGTTCCAACCGAATGCGCGGATAAGTCGCGAGGAAATGGCCGTCATGCTGAAGCGGTTCGCGGATGTTACGGGCGTGGCCTTGCCGACTACTGGCGGCGCGGCAAGCTTTGAGGATCAGGCGAAGATTAGCGTTTGGGCGGTTGACGCTGTCGGTGCGTTGAGTCAAACGGGACTTCTTGCAGGTAAAGGCAATGGGGAGTTTGACCCGCAGGGCAGCGCGACGAGAGCGGAGGCTGCGAAGGTTGTTACAGTACTTCTGCTAAGTGCAAGGAACTAGCTAATTGCTTTATTGTAAATTCTATAGTTTAGAATAAAGAGACCTTCCATCGGAGGGTCTCTTTATTGGTGACAATTATAGCTTAACTGATAATTTTCTACCTACGGCTCGATAATATTCTCGGTTCTGAGGGTCAAAATCGAAACTGCTGATCCATCCTTTTTCCTTAAAATGCAAGAGGATTGTTTTGTTTTCTGAATTAGCTTCAATTTTCGGCCTCTTTCCAGAAAGTAAGTGAATGAATTCTTCTAATCCTATGATATTAAAGTACTTGATTATTTGCGGATAACTAATTGTTTCTAAGTTATTTATAAGCAACTTCAGTTTAATATTTATTTCAATATCTTCTCTACTTAATAATTTTAGCAATAATTCATCAAACAGCCCCTTCTCATTGGTGGCTACAACATTAATGTGTTCAACACATAGTTCGATGATTTTCATTTTCATGTCTAATGAGTATTTCTGAAATTCATCGATAAGAAAATCCAAATCCTCGATATCAAAGAAACTTTCAATTATTATAGTTTGAATTCGCTCCGAATAATTGGAACCTCTGATACTTATTGATTCCGTCCCTCTTATTTGATTTAATATTTTCATCTTATTCTCATCTTCTATTGATTGTACGGATAAAACCTTTCTTACCTCGCTTTTATCGTAAATCTCTTCATCCAAAATTTTAATGTAAGTTAGTATATTCTTCTCGATGAATAACAAGATACAGGAACTATATTCCATTCTCATAAATAGAAGATTCTTTTTTGACATACTAATAATTCCGAGAGTTATTAGTATTCTTATTTTGTTGGTATGTATTTCTTTAAAATTGAATTCCTCATGATAATGATGATAATGTTCAAGAATCATACTGTATTTTTCATCGTTGACAGAGTCATCTTGTATTATGTCGAAGTAGAAGTTTGAAGCTATTGACTCATCAACCAACTTTATTACTTCTTCGTAATTAAATATTAAATCATTAGGAGACCTGTTAATGAATCTAACAATCGTTTCAGAAAGACCATTTTTAGTATAATAGCAAAGTATATTTTCAACTGAGGATTCAATTAAGTTTCTTGAAACTAATTCTTCCCAAAAATCTTCGCTAATTTCAATGAGTGATTTTAAGATAACATGGAGTTTTGAAATATATAAGCCTTTTAGGTTGGGTGACAGTTCACTATTATTTAATATATTTATAACACAGTACTCCTCATCTTTTATATCGGTATATTCACAAATTAGTTTGATAACTGAATTAATATTCTTATGAATATAACTATATAAAGGTTCATCTGGTCTGGAACAAATTAATGAATAGAGTTTTGTTTTATAGTCAGACGACCTTTCGATTTGATAAACATTTTCTATAATTGTTTCAATCATCGGTATATTTAATATAAATAATTCGTTACGATATACATTAGTAAAGAGTTCTTTATTCGATACTTGATAGTTTAAGAAAGGAAAATGTACATCGAGTACTAAAAGTCCATTAATAATTTTGTTAACTTCAATCGGCGACTCGATACTCAAGAAGTCAGGATCGTTGGCTATATAGTTTGTCATACATTCGTTGTTATTCATTTTTTTTATATCATCTTCTGCCGAGTAATTTAATGTAGCTACCATATAACTCTTCTTCAATCTCATGTCTACAGAACTTTCCAATATTAATGTCCAAATGGAGTTCCATGACTTATTTATCTCATAAACAAAGGATGGTTCATGTATTCCACGTTGAAAGTAGCCCCAGACAAAATTAATATTCTTTGTTTGGCTTACCTGATGTAGTAGGGCAAACAAAAATTGATGTTTTGTCTCCAGCAAGTAATCTAAAAGACTGAAGTTTAATACCTCCTCTTGTTCAAAATCTCCCTCTCTAAGTCTAGAAACTACTGATGCTGGGCTTTTCAGGTCAAAATCATAATTCTTAGGTTTTTCATCCGTTATACTGCGTATGAAAATCTTATCTGTTTTTGACAAACTTTCCGCATAGAAATATGTCATATAATCAGAATAAGATTCATCGATATGTCCGTTTCTAACTAAAAAAACTATTAAATCATAATAAGGGCTAGTGGTTATATTTGTATCCTTACATTCAGAGTGATCTTCAACATTTCTCTCAGGAAAGAAGTAACTTAAATTCTCTTTCTTGATTATGTCTCTTAATTTAGTAGAATTAATCCTCACCCTCTCGTAATTAAGCTCATTATTCCTTGCCTCTATTGTTAAGATATCTGCTCTTATTTTTTTCTCAATAATTTGCTTACGTCGTTGGTATTCTGGATTCTGCAGCATTTGATCGTATTTAGCTTGAAAATTAATATGATTGCCATGTATGTTAACAAAATGATTAGGGTTATGTTTAATATTTTTTATATAATCCAAAAAATTATTATCAACGCGTATCTGATGACCTCCATTAAAAAAAATTGCATCGAGTTCATCAATATCATTTAGCTTCTCTCGGTTAATATCATCAATGATTCTCATATTTTCGATTATTTCCTGATCAATGATATGTATTCGTTCAGATATATAGACACTTTTCTGCCTAAATATCTTTGCTACAAAGCCTGAGTTAACTTGAAGTTCACTAAAATCTTTAGGAAAAATGTTTTTGTAAACAATGAGAGATAATAGTTTATTCTCATCTAGTTCTGTTGTTTGAATCCTGCCGTGATAAATTACATATTCATTGTAAATATTCTTAAGTATTCTCATATCGTCAATGTAAAGAGATAGTCTTTCTAGAAATGTCCTGTCAAAGTGCTCGAGTATATTCCCTTCTTGAAAATATTTGATTAACTGATCAATAGAATTAGAACTATCAAGTATTGGCACAATAGGAATAATAAAATCAAAAAATTTAGTTCGATCTTTCGAGTTAAAGATATCGTCTCTTACTAAATAGAAAAATCTAATAGGTGTTTTGGTTTTTTTGTTTATCAAAAAGTTAATCTCTCTTAACTTACTGAAAATTAAGTTATGGTCATACCGATCTATATCCTCAAATACAATTGCGTCTACCTTAGCATTCTTAAATAGATACACAATCTCATCTAAGTGTTTATCAAAATGAGACATGTCTGAATGATCAAAAATCTCTATCTCATGATTTTGGATCTTTACTCTTTTGATAATTGGTTTTTGCAAATTAATCTGAATTAAACTATGTAGATACTTAATAAAAATCAGAACACAGACACCAAGGACCAGAATATAGAATAGACTACTGGTGGTAAAACCTAATGTTTCCTTGAACCAAGAATCTTGCAGTTTAGCTATCAAAGCTGACCAATTATCTAAATTGAATAAATAAAACAACTGCAAAATAAACATACCCAAAAGAAAAGTATGCCCGTTAATCTTTCTTTTTGATATGTCTGACTTGACCTTGAATCTGGTCTGAGGAATATTCTGGGGGTCAACTTGATGTATCAATTGATTTAAGATCTTCCCCTCAAGTTTTGCATTAGTTTCATTATTCGCTTCATTTTTTTGCGTGTCTTCAAAACTTGCTAAAGAAACATGAATAATCTTTTTCTCACTATACTTCTCTTCATACGATTTAATAACACTGCTTTTTCCTGCGCTATACGGTCCTGTTAGAGCAATATTTAATAAATCATCTTCTGCAAAGACAAAGTTCAAAGACTCTTCATAAATATCTATTGTCTCGATTGAAGTCGGCGTTAATTTCTGCAATTTAAGATTGGGAGAGACGTTTTTTTCACTTTCGAGCTTTTTTTCAGAATTCATATAATATTACTCCTGTATCTGCAGAATGAGAGTACCTTCCCTCTAATTCGACAAATGAACTTACGGTCCTTCTAAGCTTTACTATTGCTTCTGAAAAAGGAGTGTTAAGTAATTTCAAACATACTCTAGGTAGTTCGTCGAAAAGACGCTCACTCGCAATCAACTCATGCAAATAGGGTTGCCCAGTACCTTCGACGTAGAATATGCCCGTAATTTAAAAAAAACAGTAACCGGTATGTCTGGTTGGGCCACCAGCCCAAACGTCGTAACATACGATGGCAACAGGCGAAAGTTGGCATCTAGCTTGGTGTAACACAAGGGGAACTAGCCGCTTTCCTAGCGGCTAGTTCCCCTGCTATCTACGTGCGTAAAGAATGGAGTCATCAATATGTTATCCATCGGACTATCTCGCTCATACAGCTAACAAAAAGCGCTACATGCAATCGGCCAAGGATACGTGCAGTGCTTTTCTGCATATTAGAACTTCTAGCTACTTCTCCACCCTCACATTATCCACGTATGTCTTCCCCGTCGCGTTCCCCGCAACCCCGAACCCCAGCTTATTCAAATCCGCCGTGGCCATATCGCGAAAACTGAACTGGTTCACCTTCTTCACCCCTTCGACGTACACATCGTAATTTTTTTCGTAGTCGTGTTCATAACGACTTTTAGGGTCATACCAAGTGCCATTCGTGATCGGCTGCAAGGTGGTGTACGACGTCCCGTTGTAGCGCCAAGGTACCCGTTATGCAGGCCGATGTGCATAGCAACCTGCCACTATCCACGACGAGGAAGTCTTTCCAACTGGCATACTCCGTGCGGACCGAAGTTTGAGCGTGCCGGCGCCGGTTTACGGACCGAACGTCTTCTTGAGGCTCGTTTCGCCGGTGAGCGACGTTTTGTTGATCTTCACCCTTCGGTCCATGCCCGATACGCCCACGGGAAGGATGTTCTTCAAGCTGACGGTGCCTCTGGTAGCCGTAGGCCGTCCGATTTGCCGGGGCTCCTCCCGCCGGCGGCAAGCCTATGCCGAGATGATTGTTGAACGCGTCCTTGAATATGAACTTGCCCGGGACGAGGATTCTGCCGAACACAGGCACTTCATCGTGGGTGATCGTCACGACATGATTATAGAATTTCCGAGTGAAATAAGGTAGTTGCCGGAGCCGCCGTAACAGGATATCCATCCAACCTACATTCCATATGAGGAACCAGGTGAAATCGAAATTCGCCTGAACCGCGCCTTCCGTCGGAAGCACCCCCGTCTCATTAGGACGCAGCGCTTGCTGCCTGCCCCTCTAGCCTCGCTTCTCAACTAGCTAACCCGACTTTCGCTCCGGAACAGCCGGGCGCGGCGGCAAAATCCGGTCGATGAACGGCGTCGTGTCGATCGCGGCCAGCGTCGTCCGGCCGCGGCCCCAGCCGATCGTCGCCCGCCAGCTGCCGAGCGCGCCCGCGACGGCGAGCGCTTCCTCGTCGCACGCGACGGCCTGCTCGGCGTAGGGCGAGACGTAGAGCGCATCGACCGGGCAGTAGGCTTCGCAGATGAAGCACGTCTGGCAATCTTCCTGGCGGGCGATGACGGGCACACCGTCCTCTCGCGTATCGAACACGTTCGTCGGGCACACCTTCACGCACAACCCGCACTGGACGCAGCGATCCGAGCTGACCACTTCAATCATGGACGAGCCGCCTCCTTCATGAAATCGGAATGGTGTTCGGTGCTGCCCGTCGGCACAGGGTCAGCGGCGCATCCGCCGACGAGCTCCGGGCGCACCTGGATCGTCTCCAGCCCGGACACCAGCAGCCGATATTGCTGCGCGGGGTCGGTCTGCGGATATTCGGCGAACGCATGCAAGCCTCTGGATTCCCGGCGGGCCAGCGCGGCCGTATACATCCATCTTGCCGTAGCTGTCATAGCCGCGGCTTCCCGCGACTTGACGCGCTCCCGGACGGATGCGCCGGTCGCCTGCCCCTTCAGCACCTCCCACAACCGATGCAGCCGTTCCAACGATGCCGCCACGATCGGCTCGCTGCGGAAATAGTTAATCTCGAGCGGGAACACCTCCCGCTGCACCGCCTCGATCACGGCATCGGCCGGAAGCGCATCCCCGCCGTCCGCGGCTCCTCCCGCTGACAGACCGTAACGGCCTGCCGGCTTGAGATTCCGCTGCGCGGCCGCCTTCTCTTGCGACAGCGCGAACTTCGCGGCGGCTTCGCCCGACCAGGTGCCCGACGAGATCGCCCACGAGGCATTGAACGCGCCGCCTCCGGATTTCGCGCCCGTAATCCGCTCGCGCGTCGCCGCGTCCCCCGCGGCATACAGCCCGCCGACTGTGGTAGAGCAATCGTCGCCCGCAAGCCGGATCCCGCCTGTACCCCGCACCGTCCCTTCGTAACGCAGGGTCAGCTCGAACCGCTCGGTGAACGGATCGATGCCCGCCCGGTCGTAAGGCAGGAAGAAGATCGCGTGCGAGTTGCGGAGGATCGTCCGCTTCTCCTCGGTATCCGCTTTGTCCAGCACCGCATAGACCGGTCCTTGGTGAAGCATCCGCGGTAGGAAATCCCCGGCGCGCGGTCCGCCGGCATGCAGCACCTCGCCGCTCGCGTTCGTATAGGTCGCCCAATTCAGCAGCCGGCCGCGCGTCACGGACGCGAAGGAAGCGCTCGGCGCATACTGCCGGCTGAACTCCATGCCCGACAGATCCGCGCCGAGCTCGGCCGCCATGAGCAGGCCGTCGCCGGTCAGCACGTTGCAGCCGAGCCCCTTGCTCAAGAAGGCGCAGCCGCCCGTCGCGATGACGACCGCGTTCGCCCGCACCTCCCAGTCGCGGTCATCCAGCCGCGAGATGCCGCGCGCGCCGCCGACTCCGTGCTCATCCGCCAGCAGCGTAAGCGCCGGCGACTGGTCAAGAATCTTGACGCCCGCGCGGCTGACGGCGCGGCGCATGATTCGCATGTATTCCGGCCCTTGGAGATGGTCGCGGAGGGGCGTGCCCTCTTCGTCCCGGCGGAACGGATAACCCCAGGATTCGACTAATTGCAAGCTATCGTAGACTTGGTCCAGCACGCGGTGGATCCAGGCCGGCTCGGCCAGATAGCCGCTCTCGCGATAGCGCTGCTGCACGGCGGCTTCGCGCTGCGCCGGGTCCGGCGGCAGATAGAGCAGATTAGTCCCGCCGGGCGCGGTCGCGCCGCTCGATCCGAGGAAGCCTTTGTCGGCGAGCACGACCTTCGCCCCTTGCTTGGCGGCGCTCCAGGCCGCCCACGCCCCGGCGGGTCCTCCGCCGATGACCAGCACATCGGCATCCAGCCGAATATGACTCTTCTCGCTCTTCTCGCTCATCTCATTCCTCCTTGCCGTCTTCCGCTCGCAGCAGGACCGCCATCAGCCCGGTTGCTTCGCGTGATGGAGATCATAATAGTACCCTCGCTTCCCAAGCAGCGCGGCGTGCGGCCCTTTCTCCGCGATGCGGCCTTGATGGAGCACGATGATTTGGTCGGCTTGGCGAATCGTGTTCAGCCGGTGCGCGATCACGATGCTCGTTCGCCCCCGCATCAGCTTCGACAGGGCGTCCTGAATTTGGATTTCCGTCACCGTATCGACGCTGCTCGTCGCCTCGTCCATGATCAGAATCGCCGGGTTTAACAGCATCACGCGCGCGATCGCGATCAGCTGCTTCTGCCCCTCGCTGATGCGCGTCCGCTCGTAGCTCACCTTGGTGTCGTAGCCCTCCGGCAGCTTCGCGATGAACCCGTGCGCATTGGCCATGACCGCCGCGCGTTCAACCTCCTCGTCCGAGGCGTTCGGACTGCCGTACCGGATATTGTCCCGGATCGTGCCCTCGAAGAGAAACGCCTCCTGCAGGACGAATCCCAGCTGGCGCCGGAGCTCGTCGCGCCGGAGCGAGCGGATATCCTGCCCATCGATCAGAATCGCCCCTACGTCCGCATCGTAGAACCGGCAGAGCAGCTGGACGATGGTCGATTTGCCCGCGCCCGTCTGCCCGACGAGCGCGACCGTCTCGCCCTCCGCGATGCGGAAATCGATATCGGCCAGAACGCCCCCGCTTTCTCCGCCATAGGAGAACGAGACGTTCGAGAAGCGGATCTCGCCCCGCATGCTTGGCACGCCCCGCGCGTCCCGGCCATCGGTCTCGGGCTCCTCGGCGATCGTCTCGAAGACGCGCTCCGCCCCGGCTACCGCCGACAGCACCGTATTGAACTGGATCGCCAGATCGTTCAGCGGCCTGGCGAACTGCCGGGCATATTCGGTGAACGTCACGATAACGCCGATCGTCACGTTGCCATGCAGGGCGAGCAAGCCTCCGGCGGCGGCGATGATCGCGAAGCTCAGATTATTCAAGACGATCATGAACTTGGAGATGAATCCCGAATACGTCTGCGCCCAATAAGCCGATTGCTTATACTGCTCATTCCGCTCTCGGAACTGCTCGATCACATGCTGCTCGCGCGAATAGACGGTGATGATCCGCTGGCCGCTCAACGTCTCGGCCATGAAGCCGTTCAGCTCGCCGAGCCGGGCTTGCTGCTCCTTGAACAGCCGGCCCGTACGGGCCGTGATCCATTTCATGCCGACATAGACGAGCGGCACGATGATCAGCGTCAGCAGCGTCAACACCGGGCTCAGCCAGATCATCAGTCCAAGCATGCCGGCGAAGGTCAGCAGGCTGCTGCTCAATTGGATGATCGAGCTGTTCAGCGTCTGGCTGATGCTGTCGATATCGTTGGTCAGCCGGCTCATGATGTCGCCCTGCTGCCGCCGCGCGAAGAAGGCGATCGGCAGCTCCAGCAGTCTGCGGAACAGCGCGCCGCGAATCGAAGCGACCGTCTTCTGGGCAATGCCGATCATCAGCGTATTCTGCGCGATCGCGCTGACGGAGCCGAGCGCGTAGACGACAGCCAGGAGGAGGATCACCCGGACAAGTCCGCCGCTGTCGCCCGCGGCCAGCTCGTGATCGATCGCATAGCCGATCAAATATGGACCGAGCAAGCTGAGCGCCGAACTCAGGACGACGAGCCCGATGACGACGGCGAGAAGCCGACGGTATCCCGCCATGTAGCTCCAGATGCCGCGCAGCGCGGCCATGGACCGGCGAGCGTTCATGGACGGCTTTGGTTCAGGCATGGGCAGCCGCCTCCCCGCTCGCTTGGGAATCGGCGATTCTCCGATATGCGGACGATGCCGCCAACAGCTCCGCATGCGTGCCGAACCCTTGAATGCGGCCGTCCGCGAGCAGCAGAATATGGTCCGCTTCCCGCGCCGCGCCGACCTTCTGCGTAACGAATAACGTCGTGCACGGAAGCGCGCGCAGCACGTCCAACACCTTCCGCTCCGTCACGGCGTCGAGAGCGCTGGTGCAATCGTCGAGCAGCAGAAGCTTCGGCTTGCGGAGCAGCGCTCTGGCGAGCGACAGCCGCTGCTTCTGACCGCCGGATAGATTGACGCCCCGCTCGCCGAGCGCCGTGTCGTACCCGTTCTCCATCTTCGCGATCGTCTCGTGTATCTGGGCCAGCTTCGCCGCTTCGACGACGTCGGCTTCGCTCGCGTCTTCTTTGCCGAACCGGATATTGTCCAAGACCGTCCCCGAGAACAGCTGCACCTCTTGCGCCGCATAGCCGATCGCGCCCCGCAGATGACGGAAGCGCAGCTGCTTGATATCGATGCCGTCGATCCGGATGCGTCCCTCGCCCGCGTCATAAAGGCGGGGGATGAGCTGCAACAGCGTCGATTTGCCGGAGCCGGTCGCCCCCATGATCGCGATCGTCTCGCCTGCCTTCGCCCGGAACGATACGTCCCGCAGCGCATGGCCCGAGGAACCGGCATAGGCGAAGGAGACGCGGTCGAATTCGATTCTCCCTGCCGTTACGCTTAGCGCGTCATCGGCCTCAGCCCCTTCGACGACATCGGGAATAGCTTCCAGCACCTCCGCGATGCGGTTCGCCGCCGTTCTGGCCCGGGCCAAGTTATTGATCATCATCGAGATTGGCGAAAATGCGGCCGTGATGCGGGCAGCGTAGTTGACTACGGCGATCACCTCGCCCATCGTCATGCCGCCGACGCTGATTTGCGCGCCTCCGAACCATAGAATGGACAGCAAGCAGAGGTTCATCGCCAGCAGCAGCAGCGGCAGCACGAATTCGACCAATCGCAACGCGGACGTCGTGCTCGCGGCCAGCTCTCCGTTCGCATCGTCGAAGCGTTCCCGCTCACGCTCGCTCCGAACGAACACCCGAATAAGGCGAATGCCCATGAGCGTTTCGCGGATGACGCCGTTCATTCGGTCGAGCTTCCGCTGCGCGTGCTCGAACAGCCGCATCCCTTTCTTCAAGGTCAGGTACAAGCAGCCGAGCACGAGCGGCGTCGCGATCGCAAGCGCCAGCGCCAAGCGGGCGTTGATCATGACGGCCAACGCCAGACTGCCGATAATGAGCAGCGGCGAGCGCATATACACGCGCAAGCCGAGGAAGATCGCCATCTGTATCTGGTTCATGTCGCTGGTCATCCGGGTCAGCAGCGTCTCGGTCGGGAAACGGTCGAACGTGGAGAAGGAGAACGACTGGATTTTCTCGAACAAAGCCTGCCGCGCGTCATAACTAAACCCTTGGCTCGCTTTCGACGCATAAAAGGTATTCACGATGCCGCAGCCGAATCCAAGCAGCGCAAGTCCGATCATGACGCCTCCCCACACCGAGACCGCATGCAGATCGCGCGCCGCTACCCCTTCGTCGATGATTTTCGCCAATAACAGCGGATGATACAGCTCCACGAACAATTCGACCAGCATGAGAACGAGCGCAATGGCCGATGGTACCCGATAGGGCTTGATGTAGGACAAAAGTTTGCCCATCTGCTCTGCCTCCTTGAATCAGCCCTATGTATAGCAAACAATTCCGCAGGCAGGTTTATTCGGCTTCCGCAACCGGAATCGCCAGCAAGCTCTCCTGCAGCGGGCGGCGGGAGTTCGGCTTCTCGCGTTCCTTCTGCGACGGCTCCAGCTGCTCCGCATCGCCGCGATAGCCAAGGGCGATAATCGCATGCAGCTCCAGATCGTCCGGCACTTGGAGCGCCTCCCGAGCCAGAGCCCGGTCATAACCGCCGACGGCGCGCGTCGATAGCCCCAATAGTCTGGCCTGCAGCGCCAGAATCGCCCATGCGGCGCCCGCGTCGAAGGCGTGCGCGCCGTTCGGATCGCCGTTAGCCTTCTCCTTGGCCGATACGATCAGCACGAGCACCGGCGCGTGATCCGTCCACAGCCGATTCGCAGGCTTGATGAACGCGCGGAAGGTCTCATGCTCTGCCTCGCTGCGGGCCACGTAAAAGCGCCATGGTTGCTCGTTGCTCGACGACGGTGCCCACCGGGCCGCCTCCAGGATGGTGAACAGCGTCTCGTCGGTGACCGGCGTATTCGTATATGCGCGCGGGGACCACCGATTCAGGATGAGCGGGTGAACCGGATAGTCCGGTTTGCGGTACTCCGCGACCTCGGGCTCGTAGCCGTCCGTCAGGGACGTTGTCGGTTGAACGATTTGACTCATGATTATGACCACCTTTTCGTAGATTTGCCCCCCCTTCGCGAGAGGGAAGCCGCATACAGTCGGGCAGCCGCCGAAAGCTCATGCCATCGGCGGCTGCTTGCTTCCTCGCCCGGACTCGATACGCTTCGTTCAGCGTAAAGCTGCACGCGAATCCGGTTCCTGCCGGCACAAATAAAAAAGGCTTTCGATCGGAACAAGCCATCGAAAGCCACCACAGGTATGGTAGACCCATATTCATTTAAAACCTATCAGTTAAGTGTGATATGAGATTAGCATGCTCTCCGTTTACCTGTCAAGCTTGTTGTGGAGACGAGATCGGACCATTCATTCACGCCGAGCGATGCTAGATGAACAGACCCACGCAATACTTTGGCTCCTCGGTGAGTTCGTTCAGCGAGTTGTTGACACCGCCAACAAATTTAACTATTATCTAATTAGATTATTATCTAATTATAGGGGAGCGATGTAACATGTCTGAACAAAGATCGCCCGCACTGTCCAAGAACGATAAGCTGCAGCAGTCCGTGCTTCGTCATTTTTTCACCGCGCAAGGCGGCATCACGCACCTGCCGTCCCAATTGAAGAAACGACTCATTGTCCTCGAGCATCTCGCTGGCCGGCTGGATGCCACCAGGACGTACACGGAGTTAGAATTCAATGCCATTCTTAAACCGTTGAATGAGGACTACGCGACAATCCGCCGGGAGCTGTATATCCACAAGTTCATCAACCGGGAGAACGATATCTATGAGGTGAATGAGCCGGAACATTGGCGGGATTGGCGAACGCTGCAGTAGACTATCGAAGACGAGCGGGTATTTGCTTTTCCCCAGCATTGCGGGGCGGAACCGTTCGCATCATCGACGGATTTGGGATGTTGATGCAACAAATTTGTGTTTGCGTTGGTGGCGTGCGGGCGGGGAGATTGGCGGGTGCCAGCTGCGCACACGTGATGGGCGAGCCATCCCGACTGGCTTTAACAATGAAAAAGCGGCGGCTCCGGACCACAAATCAAGCCCAAAACCGCCGCCATTTTATTGAACCATCGCTCTCCGATAGAGCCTGCCCAAGCAGGTCTGTCGTTAGCCAATGTCTTTTTTGAAGTAGTAGTGATTACTCCCGGTTGGGGCTTCTTTAAACACAGCCACTTCCTCATAACCATGCTTCACATAGAACTTCGGCGCCTGGAAGCTGAAGGAATTCAGACAACATCCCCCCGACGACCCTGCCGCGATCATCTTTTAGGGTGAGATTGATCTCCTCATAGCGTGAGCCTAGATGTTCCGGCACATGTTTGGCATTGTACTCGATCAATTTCCTTCTAATTATAGGCACTCTCTTCTTCGTTCCCTGGTGAAATATCCGGTTGATTGGACATGGAATCCCCTCCCTCTCAACTTGTTATTTCCAATTGACTTTCACAATCAGAATAATAATCGTTAGCAAGAGTGCCCCTGCAATATACCATAGTAGATTCGTCCAATTCACATCATGACTGGGACCGTCATATTGGCCTCCATAGTTCGCTCTTATAAATGATTCATCCGTTATCTTTATCGCAATGGCCTCGTTGGTATTAACGTCTTTGATATTGTAGAATTCCGTGCCCTTCGGATAATGATTCGAGAAATTACCTGAATAGGTTCCTTCCTTATCTGAGTAGGTGGTGACTTTGCCGACGAGTGAACCGATTTGCTCCATCCTTACTGGATCGTCCGTGATGATATAGATTTTCCCTTTATTCACAACAAACGGATGTGCCCAGTCCGCATGAATCGTTCCCGTTGTAAAAAAAAGAGCTCACCAACCAGAGCGAGAAAAGCAAAAACAGCGACTTTCTCAAGCCCCATCCCTCCTTTGGATTTACCATAAACTTTTTTCGAACTTTACATGAAAAGAAGGACTTCCTATCTTGTGGGTAGAATTATTTTCTTCGTAAGTAAAAATTTTACTATTGGAGGGATTATTAATGAAAAAAAGGTTACTGAGCTTATTTGTAACCGCCACACTACTGTTCTTCGCGTCTCTGCCCACGAGTTACGCAGCCGATATTGTAATGGGGGGCTGGGATACGGATGGCGACGGAGCTATTGAAACTGTCTACAATAGCGGCTCCAATATCACAATTAAAGAATCCAACGGCACCTCGCGTATATACCCAATTGCAAGCAACTGGTATTTGGTGGGCGCAGCGGATACGAATGGAGCTCCAGGTGTCGATCTTATCTTTAATGTAAGCGGTACCGTCAAAATTGTACACGACGCGTCACAAACCACGAGCAGCTACCCTATGAACAGCAATTGGTGGCTCTTAAATGGAGGCATTGCCGATACAGACGGCGTTGCCGGAGCCGAGCTCGTGTTTAATGTTAACGGAAACCTTAGATTCCTGCATGATCGAACAGGGACCATGAAAGATTTTAACGTGGGCAGCAATTGGATTCTCCTATCAGGGGGCATTACCGATTTGGACGGTGTACCCGGCAGCGAAATCGCATTGAATATGGGAGTCGTCGGCGGCATTAAAATTTTCCACGAAAACACAGGCACTTGGAGCTCTTACGCCATGCCCGCCAATTGGTCGCTTGCGGGTATTTATAACCAGGATAACGTTGCAGGAAATGAAATTATCTATTCCACCTCCACAGGTACCTTCGCGATCAATGACCGTTTGAAAACAAGTTACGGCATATAAATCCGAATTTTTCCAAAAGCGCATCAGACAACTGCCCAGACTGATTAAATTCATTCTGGGCATTTTTTATTTCAGCATGTGTGCTTCGACGCCTCTTCTGCTCGGCGATCCGGACTTCATCCACAATAAGCTGTGCGAAAGCCATGCGCTAACGACCTACCTTCTCCTGGTTAGTTATAAAGTTCCCCGTCGGTCAATCTACCTGGAGTTCAATCGTCTTATTAGCCGTTCGGACTAACGTGTACGCATGTCCGTTGGAGTAGCCAACCAATCTGCTGTTCAGATCGGCTTGGGTAGCTTCTCTTTCCGTCAAAAGCTCGCCACTCTTATTGAAAATGGCACGTTGTTCGTGTTCCGTATCCGTGAGGAGAAGATAGCCGTTAAAGGAAGTGGTTGACCAGTTGGAGTCCGACATCGTAAAGGTGCGTGTGATCGTTGGTGCCAGCTTACCTGTTAACAAATCGTATCTGGCATAGATCATCTGGTCCATGTTCGTCTCGATGCCTAACGGACTTCCGCTAATGCTAGAGGTGTGGAGCGCAAGGCTCGTTCCTTCCAAGATGAACCCGCTCTCTACATTCCATGCGAGCGGAAGAGCACTGATCTGTTGGGCTGCCACATTCACGATTTTATAATACGGCTTGCTTTGTCCTAGGCTGCTCCCGCTGAATTTGGCGATTGCATAAGGAGCACGAAGCTGAGCGTCTTGGAGAATGACGTTCTCATATTTGTTATCGTCAGCCATCTCTAACGATAACGTAACGGAAGGTTTGCTCCACGGATACTGATAGACAGACAGCGCTTTATTCGTGAAGATAGCCAATTTCTCTTTCTCTTGTTGAAGAGGCGCTGACCATTGAATCTTCTCTGTCCCGGTTAACTTCATGTTGTTGTAGGTTTGTTGAGAGAGTGGCTTGCCCTCCTCAGAAAGCGTTACTTTCCGCGGATGCCGCTTCTCCTCGGTAATGACCACAATTTTGGTCGGATAGGTGAGCACCTCAACATCGTAAATGGAAGGGAAGGTCTGTTTCCATCCGATTTTGCCGGTGTTAAGATCGAGCATTTGAATTTGTCGGTTCTTCTTATCAACGAATAACGTTTTGCTCGAGCTTATGGCCAAGCTTTGGGTACTCGGATCAAGCAGACTTTCCGAATACGACGAAGGAGCAGCCGCGCTTATCGATGAAGCGCCAACGCAGACGATGAGCACGCTCAGAAGCAGCATCGTCCATTTTTTCATCATTGAAGACCATCTCCCAATTTCATACAATTCTTTCAGAATTAATGACGAATCGGAACTGGTTTTTGTTGCATTAGACTCCCGCTAACGTAGTGAAGCTGCCGATTGCAGCGGCAGCCTCACCTAAGTTTGGTATGCAGCTTAAGTTCCTACGTCCGCCCAATATCAATCACTGAGCCTTGAGCGTACGGCTCGATGGACGCAGCGCCCAGGATACTACAATCACGACAAGGAAAATTAAGGGCGAAGCAATTTCAACAAGGCTATCTTCTGCGAAAGCGTGTGATGCCGACGCACCGATAAGGTCAAAGACAAAGCCCGCATATGCCCATTCTTTCAGTCGTGGAAATCGCGGTATGACAAGGGCAATTGCGCCGAGGATTCTTCCAATTCCCAGCAATGTTAGCAAGTAAACCGGATAGCCGAGATGTTTCATTTCCTCTACTTGATGCTCTCCTTGGGCGAGAAAGAGTAATCCGCCTATGAATAAAAGCCCAGCGCCTACAATAGTGGCTATCCAATATACCGCTGATTTCATTTTTTCTCCTCCGATTGTCCGGTTATGATGTTGATATTAGCTTTGTTCATTTACATCACCTTCCATGAAAGTTATAATGCAAGCATAAAACTTAAAGTTCGCTTTAAGTCAAGGAGTTGTTTGCTATGGCTGGATTGAGTATTGGTCAGCTCGCGGTAAAGGCAAATATTAATGCATCTACGCTGCGTTATTATGAATCCATCGGGCTTCTACCTGCTCCTGAGCGTGTAAATGGTCAACGCCGATATGATGAGAGACTATTAGATCGCATCAATTTCATCAAAGTCGCACAGCAAACGGGATTTAGCATTCAGGAAATTACGATTCTGCTGGAAGGCTTCGAACCAGGCGACTCATTATCGGATCGGTGGGAGCAGATGGCCATGCAAAAACGCTCCGAACTCGAGGAACGAAAAAGACAGCTGAATTCGATGATACAGATCCTGGACAGCGGCTTGAGCTGCAAATGCCTTACTTGGTCGGAATGCAAGGATAAAATAGAAACGGAAGGCTCGTGTTAGAGGAGAGAAAGCAGCGGAATGATAACCCGGGAGAAACTAGAGCAGAATCAAATATGGCTTTATGTCGCGATATTAGTGGTAGCGGCCGGAATTGGGTTAGTAGCTCCTAATCTAATGTCGACATTAGATCGTCACATGCTAATTTCTGTCGTCATCGCCGTGCTGATGTTTGGCATGTTTACACAAATCCCTTGTACATCTATAAAGGAATCGCTTGGAAATCGGCGTTTTCTATGGGCCATTCTAACCGCCAATTATATCGCGGTACCGATTGTCGTCTGGTTATTATCTCAGTTCCTGCCTCAACAGTCTCCTGTATTATTGGGTGTGTATCTTGTTTTGCTGGCACCGTGCATCGATTATGTCATTGTTTTCACTCATCTAGGCCGCGGGAACGAAAAAGCTATGCTCCTAGCAACGCCTATACTTTTTGTGACGCAAATGATCTTATTACCCGGTTATCTGTGGATGTTCATGGGCAAAAAAGCTTCTGAAGCTGTGAATCCCGGACCTTTTATAGAAGCCTTTCTTATCATCATCGTGTTGCCGCTTCTGTTGGCGGTAGGCTTACAATTGTTTTCGAATCAAACTCGTCATTATGGCCAACAGCTTTTAGATGCCTCCGCATGGATTCCTGTTCCGCTGATGGCCCTAACTCTTTTTATTGTTGTATCCTCGCAAGTCGGCAAGCTATCCGACTACTGGGAGCTCATTATCAAGGTTGTCCCGATCTATATGGCATTCATGCTCATCATGCCGTTCATCGCTCGCGTTATCGTAAAATGGTTTCGACTCGACGTACGATCGGGACGAGCGGTTATATTTAGTTCGGGAACGCGTAATTCCCTTGTGGTTCTTCCCCTTGCGCTAGCTTTACCTGAGAATTGGAGCACTCTGGTAGCTGCCATTATTGTGACGCAAACCATTGTCGAGCTTGCCGGAGAGCTTGTCTATGTTCGTCTTGTTCCTAATGTGGTTCTACGTGACAACACAGGAGCCCCCACTTGAGTGGAGGCTCCTGTGCGTTTCCACGCTGCCCGCTAACGTAATGAAGAGGAATATGCGTAAACATGAAGCTCCGTCCGTTACCCCTCGTACCAAGAAGGAGAGAATTCCAGGTTAAGCATTCTCCCAAACTGAACACCGAATTGTACGAACCCACGACCGCGAGCCGTCAAGATTGAACCATCTTGGACAACAAGCGAATTGGAATAACGCTCCTCGTCAAATACGCCGGTCTGCACCCGCTGTTCCACATTCATGCCCACCGTGTACGCTTTATTTCGGAGAAGGCCCGCCTTTGCCAACAAATAGGGTGAGCTGGAGATCGCGCCTATTTTGAGTTGAGGATGAATACGAGCGCAAGACCGAATAAAGTCGATGATCTCTTCATTATTGTATAAAGTCGTAATATCCATACAGCCTGGAAAAAGCAGGCTATCGTACCGAGAAGGGTCGGCATCCGCTATCGTCGTATCTGGTAAACAGGTTAGATCTGATTCTCCCTTTATAGGGCCACCCCATACCCCGATTGTTTGAATCGGCTGCCCTCCTTGCTTCAGCACGGAGAGTGCAACCGCAAGTTCATACTCACTGAAAAGGGGGTAAAGTAAGACGCCAGTACATGTCATGTTGATTAAAACTCCTTCTATTAAGTCCGCTATTGTAAACATCGTCTTTGTTCCCATTAGGTTAAGAATAATACTACTATATAAGCCTTTGAATTGGAGCTAGATTATCGGATCGCCCCTGTTTTATGTCCGGATCCCCCCCTTTTATTTCTCGATATTTGGATTATGATGGGGACCAAACGGATCGATAAAGGGGATAACGATGATGGACATGTCAATGCGGCCTAATTGGGAAGCATCCTGGATATGGGGCTCCGGCGCCGAAAGTCCAAGGAACGAGTGGCGCTGCTTCAGGCGCTGCTTCGTCGCGCCTTCCAGCGCGGAGCAAGCTGTCATCCGCCTTACGGCGGATTCCCGCTACGTGCTGTACGTCAATGGCACCCGGGTTGGCCGGGGGCCGGTGCGATCCTGGCCGTTCGAGCTTGCGTACGATGAATACGAGATCGGGCATCTGCTGCGGCAAGGCGCCGAGAACGTCATTGCCGTGCTCGTCATTCATTACGGCGTTTCCACGTTTCAATATTTGCGGGGGAGAGGCGGACTTCTTCTCCAGCTCGACATGCCGGCCCTCTCCGCGCCGCTCCTCGCAACGGACGATTCCTGGCGGACCGCCGTCCACCGCGGACATGACCCCCGCACGTCGCGCATCTCCTGCCAGCTCGGTTTTACGGAATCGGTCGATTCGCGGGCATGGGATTCCGGTTGGACCGCGCCTCATTATGACGACTCCAGCTGGGAGCGTGCAGCCGTCATCGGGGCCGTCGGCATGCAGCCGTGGACGCGTCTTGTCGAGCGCGGCATCCCCCATTTAACGGAAGAACCCGTCTATCCGGCGCGCGTGGAGCAGCTTGCCGCCGTACAGCCGATCCCTTGGAGCGCGGTGATCGACCTTCGCAATCTGTTTGTTCCCGAGAGCGCCGATCACGCGAACAACGTAGCGTTCAGCGGGTATTTGGCCGCCGTGGTGCGCTTGGACGAAGCGGCTGCCTTCACGATCGGTATCGTGGACGACGGGCGAATCCCCTGCCGGATAAGCATAGACGGCCGGTGGCTCGAACGCGGCGACTATGCCGAGATCGAGAGCGGGCGATACGCGGCCGTCGAGCTGCAAGCAGGCGAGCATCTGCTGCTGCTTGACGTTACCGGGCAAAGCCATGGACACGGCTTCCATCTCGGCTTCGACTGCGACGTTTCGTTCGACGTCTATTCGCCCGTGCCCGGTCAAGCCGGTTCGGCTCCGTTATGCGCGGCGGGTCCGTTCGACCATGTCGAGATCATCGACCATCGGCCGGTCCGCTCATTGGATCGCAGCCATCCCGACTATTTGCGTATGCAGGGCGTGTCTTCCGCGGATGAGCTCATGCAATTTTCGGCGTGGATTCTCACGGTTGATCCGCAGCTTGTCCATCCGAAAGGCGTGTTCGCGCTATCCGTCTGGAAGAAGTCCGAAACCCGGCATTCCGTACCGGCCGCCATGCAGCACGCCGTTATAGCCGGCGCCGATCCGGCGGTCATTCCCGTCTATGCGGGAAGGGATACCGAACTGGTCATCGATTTCGGACGCGAGCTGTCCGGTTATATCGCCTTCGAACTCGATGCCGCGTGCGGAACGATCGTGGACGGGTACGGGCTGGAATATATGAAGAACGGCTGGATGCAGCATACGTACCAACTGGACAACACGTTCCGCTACGTATGCCGCGAGGGCAGGCAGTCGTATGAATCCTGCGTTCGCCGGGGGCTCCGGTATTTGGTGCTGACGATTCGCGGCGCGGCTCGGGCCGTGAAGCTGTACGAATTGAAGCTGCTGCAAAGCCATTACCCGGTTGCCGATACGGGGCGATTCCGGAGCAGCGACCCGCTATTGGGTGAAATATGGAAAATTAGCCGGGATACGACGCGGATCTGCATGGAAGATACGTTCGTCGATTGCCCCGCCTACGAGCAGACGTACTGGGTCGGCGACGCGCGCAACGAAGCGCTTGTCAATTACTACGCGTTCGGCGCACGCGAAATCGTGGAACGGTGTCTGAAGCTTGTGCCGGGCTCTTCCTTCCAGACCCCGCTGTACGCGGATCAGGTGCCCAGCGGCTGGAGCAGCGTCATCCCGAATTGGACCTTCTTCTGGGTCAGCGCTTGTCTCGAATATTACCGCTATGACGGCAATTCCGCCTTCATCGCCGACATTTGGCCGCATGTGAAGCTAACGCTCGAGAAGTACTTGTCGTTACGGAACGACAAGGGCTTGTTCGAACATCAAGGCTGGAATCTGCTGGACTGGGCCCCCTTCGAACAGCCGGGCGCGGGAATCGTGACGCCGCAAAACATGTTTCTCGTTAAGGCGCTGCGGGATGCCGCCGAGCTCGGTGCTGTCGCCGGCTTTGGGGCGGAAGCGGATTCGTTCGTTCGGGAGGCTGGCAAACTGCGTAAGGCCGTGGACGATCAGCTGTGGGATTCGGAGCGGGCGGCTTACGTCGACTGCATCCATGCGGATGGCAAGTTATCGGCAACGGTCAGCATGCAGACGCAGATCGTCGCTTGCCTTTGCGGCATCGCGGACGGCGAACGCAAGCGGCTGGTCGAACGTTATATCGCAAGCCCGCCTCCCGCCTTCGTCCAGGCCGGCAGTCCGTTCATGTCCTTCTTCTATTACGAGGCGCTGGCCGCGATCGGGCGGTTCGATCTGCTGCTTGCCGATATGCGGCGCAATTACGGGTTCATGATCGATAGCGGCGCGACCTCTTGCTGGGAGATGTACCCTTGGAGCGGCTTTAGCAACGATCCGCGCATATTGACGCGCAGCCATTGCCATGCGTGGTCCGCCGGTCCCGTCTATTTCCTCGGCGCTCATATCCTTGGCGTGCAGGGACTTACGCCCGGCTGGACCAAGGTGCGCATTGCGCCGCAGCCATGCGGCTTGGCGTGGGCGGAAGGGTCCGTGCCGCTGCCGCATGAAGGCCGGATCGACGTCGCATGGCGCGTGACGGGCGAAGGCGAGCTCGAGCTGCGCGTCGAAGCGCCCGCGCATGTGGAGCTTGCGACGGTGGCACCGGAAGGATACGCCATGAAGGTGACGTGTGTTACGGTCGGCGATTGAGGTGAAAGCGTCTGGCAGGGGAATCGTCGGGCCCGCCGCTCGATTTGACAGTGCTTTGGACAGACGGCAGCAATAGCCGGAATTGTTGAAGAACGCATTCTCGAAAGATCCGGCAGCCTGTGCCCGCTCACGACTAAGACGTGGCCATTGGCGGGGATCTACGAGGTGCGTCGTTACGCGCCGGAAGCCGTTACCATTCCTATAGGTGCTCGCGATTGACCTGCTCGTTGCGAATCATTTGCTCGAGTTTCTCGATGATCGCAGCGTGCTCCGGCGGCGTGCGGCGGAGACGAAGGAACGCCCAGCGGCGTTCCTTTTTCAATTGCTTTAGCAAATATATCTTTTCCTTCAATGTGAACATGGCTTAAGTGACACCTCCTACGTAGCGCGCGGACGCGGCAAGCGAGCCCGCGAACCCTAGCATACCATATGCGGCGAATTGGCGTCTTTTGCGAGGTGTTGTGAGAATGCCGCGTTGCAGCGCCACAACCGTGTGAAGCCGTTGAAGCCGTGCCGCTGAACGAGAATAGCCGCCCCATCGGGCGGCTATTTGGCTTTCTCATCGTGATTGCTCTACCTAAGCAGGCCATAATCATTGGTATGCGGTATGCCGACTCATTAGAAACCGCCCTCTTGGTCGATAACTCCCCACCTTAAACAGAATTTCCATATTCTTATATCTGCAACATATTGGACGTACTGTCGATAAAGATAGTATTCAGACATCTTAGGAGGGACAACATGCTTCTGCGGAATTGGAAAGTATCCACGAAAATTTTTAGCCTACTCATTCTCGCGATTGTTTTCTTGATCGTTATTGGGGTTTCAAGCTATATCTCGCTAGACAACGTTACGGCAAAATCGAAACAAATGTATGAAGAAAAGATGATCGCCTCAGGTATGATACAGCGCATCTTGTTCAACAATTCGCAAATCGATTCCTACAATTTGGACCGGCTTATTAATCCAAGCGCCTCCAATAACGCGTTTCAGTTGAAACAGATCGCCGATCGGGTTCAAGAGAACATTGCGATGCAAAAAACGTTCGAGGCGATCCCGATGACGGCGAGCGTCGAGGAACAATATCTGCTGTTCAAATCGTTGATTCTCAAGAACAATGACTCCAAAAAACAATTCGATGCTTACCTCGCCGCGGGAAACCAAGATGAGGCTTACAAAATATTCACCAATCAATTGAAACCGCTTCGCAAAGATATGATCAATGCGATTGATACCATCGTTAGAGATCAGCAAAGCGATGCCAAGGCGTTCTATGAGGAAAGCAAGAGCAGCGCGCAAAAGTCCAACACGCTCACGATTACGATTGCCATTCTCGCTGTTGTATTGTGCGGATTAATCGGCTGGTATATTGCACGCACCATTACAAATCCGATCCGGAAAGTGCTGGACGTCATGGCACGGATCCGGGATAATGACCTGACCGCAACAGCGGATTACAAATCCAAGGACGAAATTGGCCAGCTGTGCGAGTCCGTCAATACGACCGTAACCAATCTGCGGTCGATGATTAACCAAATTTCGGATGCATCGAGCAATGTAGCGGCATCGAGCCAGCAGATTTCCGCAAGCACGGAAGAAGTATCCGCCGGCAACATGAAACAAGCCGAAGATACTCAGACCATTACCGAATTGTTCAAAGAATTGTCCACTGCCGTCAACGACGTCGCGATCCGGACGGAAGACGCGGCAACTTTATCGGCTGAAACGGTATCGATTGCGGTAGAAGGCGGCGCTATTATTAGATCCTCCATCGTCGGGATGGATGACGTGAACGATAAGATGAACCTGCTGGAGAAAGATTCGGAGCGAATTGGAGAAATTATTAGCGTGATCGATGAAATCTCATCCCAGACGAATTTGCTCGCCCTTAATGCGGCTATCGAAGCGGCCCGAGCTGGCGAACAGGGACGCGGCTTCGCCGTCGTTGCGGATGAAGTGCGTAAGCTTGCCGAGCGCAGCATTGAGGCCACCAAACAAATCGCGGTTATCATCCGGCAGATGCAGCAGAACACGAAGAACAGCGTCATCGCGGTCTCCGAGGGCGTGCATCATTCCAGACAAACGCAAGCATCCTTTGAACTCATCATGCAAAAAGTGAATGAAACGTCCGAACAAATCACGATGATTGCCGCGGCTTGCGAAGAACAAGCAGCCCAAACCGCGCAAGTCACGGAATCGATTGAATCGATCGCCGCGGTCAGTCAGGAAACGGCTGCAGCAACCGAAGAGACAGCCGCCACCTCCCAGTCCCTTGCGAAGCTTGCAGAAGGGCTGAATCAGACGGTTAGCGCATTTAAAGTGTAATTGACCATCGGTTAACGCTATTGTTCCACGATAGTCGAAGGTTCATTCTAACCTTCTAAATATTTGATACGGAGCTTCCCAACGATCATCGAAATGACGTTGGGGAGCTTTTTGCTTTTTCCCAGCTCTCGAATCGGCGCCACCGGTAAGCTATGGTTCTCGTTCACGCGTTACCCCGCCAGTTTCAACCCGATCACGGAGAAAATAATGCCAAGCATACATGCAATTCGCAGCCAAGTTCTCGGTTCCCGAAAGAATAACATGCCAACCGCCGCTGCGCCCACCGTACCAATTCCCGTCCATACGGCGTACGCAGTGGCGAGCGGGATGGTCTGCATCGCCGCACTCAAGAACTGGAAGCTGATCACAAATCCGCCGATCAAGATCAGGTTGTTCGTCCAGTTATTTTTCTCGGCCACGCGTTTAATGCCAATGACGCCGACGACCTCCAGAAGACCTGCCGCAACAAGAAACAACCACTCCATTAGGCGCTCCCCCCGCCACGGCCGGACGACAGCTTCAATCCGGCAATACACGCGAGCAATAGCAGGATGAATACGACGCGCAGCGAACTGATCGAGCCGGCCGCCGCCGCTTCGACAATCGTCGTTCCTAACGTGCCCATCCCCGCAAATACGGCATAGACCGTGCCGACAGGCAATACCGCGGTCGCTCGAATAACGAGATCGAAGCTGGCTAATAGCGCAATCAGCACGACGATGCCGGGAATTTCTTCGTACTTGAATCCGCTTGCCCACAGGATTTCCAATGTCCCGCCCAGAACCACATAGGTCCAAGCCCGCGACTCGCTAATTCGTTTGGGCGCCTTATCCCCCATACCCATCATCCCCTTCGACATGTTGTAGATACCAATCGACGATCCGATCGATATGCGCCATAACCTTTGTGTCCAGGCCAAATACATTCGCCGTTTCGCCTTCCTCCGGACGAATCATGGACCAATACTTGTCGATCAGCCTCTCATCCTGCTGAAACCACTCCATCACAAGCTCGATGATTCGCGCTGCAAGCTGCCTGGAGACGGCGGATGACGGCGGCTCGTGCAGGTGATCCTTCACCTGCCGGATTAATCGTGCCCATTCCAAGCTCCGCGGGTCGTTCTCGTCAAGCTTAGGCAAATTGTTGATGATGCCGGCTTCACGCTCCGTGAAATTCCGAGCCAAGAAGTCTTCCCTGAGCCCGGGAGGAGATTGCAGCGCGCGAATGAACAGGAGAATATCCTCCGTTTCGATGCCGCCATTCATCTCGAAAGCATAACGGGTTGTCATCAGCAGCTTCTCCATCTCCAGCAAGCGTTTTTTCTCCTCCGCAATCTTCGCCAATTCTATATCGAGATAATTGCGCCAACGATTCTCTTCCACTTCTTGCCCCGCGGAGAGCAGTTCCTTGATCGAGGTTAAGTTAAACCCAAGTTCCTTCATCGCGATAATATGTCGAAGAACCCGAATCTCCTCCTTCGCGTAATAGCGATAACCCGATTCCGTCACAAGGGCGGGCTTGAGCAACCCAATCTCGTCATAATACCGGAGCGTCCGAATCGATAAGTTCGTCATTTTTGCCAACTGACCAATACGATACATAGCAACCTCCCTTTATGACCAAGTATACAGTCTCACGTTTACGTGAGAGTCAAGGGTTTCGAGCATGAATCATACGAAACGGCCTTTAGTCCAATGAAACACCGGACTCAGGCCGTCTAATTAGCGTTATATGACCCAATTCTCCCGAAAGGCCTGTTTGACCCGCTCGATCTGAACGCGGTGATCGCGGAGCATCCACGAACCTTCGCCCTATTACGAGCCCGACTGATCTTGTAACTGACGCGCCCGGTCCCTCGAGGTCTGCCAAGCCCGCTTGATCAGCACGAACGCCGCTAGCAGGACGGCAATACCGCACACCGCCCAGAAACCAAACTTCTCCAAGACATGCATGACATCCTCCATCCGCTTGCCGAGCAATCTACCCAGCCACACGTAACAGGCGACCCAGGCGACCGCACCGGTATGGTTGAAGAAAAGAAAGGTGCGGAAGCGGAACCCTGTAATGCCGGACACGTAACCGGTGAAATGCCGGAAGCCCGGGATAAAATGGCTGATCAGCACGACGACGCTTCCGTAACGTTCCATCCAAGAGCGAATTTTGCTGATCCGCTTGGGGTGCATAAGCATGTATTTCCCGTATTTCTCAAAGAAAGGCGCGCCGAGCTTCGCCCCGAGACCATAGGTGAGCGTCGTTCCGATAATGGCGCCAAGATAGGCCATGAGCATCACCTGGAGAACGGGCATTTGACCAAGAGAAGACATATACCCGCCAAAGGCCATCGCCAGCTCGCCCGGAAAAGGAACGGCCAACGACTCCAAGAAGAGACCGCCAAACAAAACAAAATCGCCGTAATGCTCAAATAGCTGTCGCATCCATTCCATCGTCTTGACTCCTTACAACTTTAGTCATTACTTCCATGACATAAGTGTAAAGGAGCATGAGCGGCCGGATAATGGTCCGCAGCATGGTTTTGTTTCCGGACTTTGGTCGAGGCCGCCGACGGGCTAGTGACGGATTCATTCGTACGCGGCTGGCTACAGCTTCTTCCGAGCCGTCACAATAGGTTGGTAATAGCCCGATTCTGCTGGCATCATCCACTCGATCTCCGTGAACCCCGCCTTACTCAAAATAAGATTGAATTCATCTCGCAATAAAGCCCGGTATCTCGTTTTGTTATGTTTGGTTATCCATTGTCCCTCCATCTCTTGAAGGATAAAATGATTGGTCTGATACGTTTTGGCGTCCTCTGCCCAATCCCACACCTGAAATACAATACGGTTACCCCCGTCGAATACAAACGGCTTTGTAGCTTTAGGCTTTTCTTTCACCAGCTCATCGTAATCCCTCATCGTAACGAGAAGCACGCCGTCCTTTTTAACTTTCGCATACATATTGCTTACGGCCAGGCCCAAATCATCATCCGTCAGGAGGTGGGGGATTGCATTATCTGCGGAGATCACGACATCATAAACACCGGGAATATCTTGAACTAGTGTACGAAAATCCGCTACCCCAAAGTTTATGTTAACCCCGAACGATGCTGCCTCTTGGGTTGCCCTTGCGATTGAAGCCGGACTTAAATCTGTGCCCGTTACATGAAAACCTTGACTAGCGAGCCCGATTGCTTGTGTACCGATTCCACAGGAGCAGTCTAAAAGCGAGGCGCTCTCTTGGCTAAGATTCACGAGTTTGGATCGAATGAGCGTGCTCAGCACCTCGCCTTGCGTGGAAATAGTCTGTTGCCAATCAACGAAAATCAGATGATAGGCCTCGGCTAAATCATCATAAAAATCTAAAACAGACTCGTTCATCTTCTCTCCCCCCTACTTTTTCGGTCACACGGTGCAAGTGTTATGCCATGTTGGCCTTGAAGCCGTCTATCCTCTGAGTATATACCAAAAAAGGGAATGTCTTGTAGATGATCGAGACAAACATTTCCAATCGCACTCTTCTCTCTGATAGAATGGAGAAAATCATATTTTCACTTGGGAGGCAGACGGCGACGATGGAACCAAATCTATACGCACAGATCATGCAGTGGCACAAGGATAACGAACACCAACAGATCGTAGATACTTTGCTGAAGATTCCTCCGGCGGACAGGGATTATGACATGATCAGCAGCATCGGTCGCGCTTATAACAATCTGAGCTTGTATGAGGAAGCACTGGAACAGCTTACTTCCATTGCTGAGCAGGGAAAGAATGATCCGTTGTGGTATTATCGCATTGGCTATTCTTATTATTATTTGAAGCGGTATGAGGAAGCGGCAGGTGTGCTAAGCGCCGCGCTGGAGCTGGATCCTGACGATCAGCATTCAGCCTGGCTGCTGGACCGGAGCCGTAGCAAATGGCAAAAGCAGCAACAAGCGGAATCCCGGCGTGCAAGCAGCCAACAGAAGGACTCGGGAGCGATTCCTTTTGAAGGGATGGATCTGGACAGCTTCTGGGAAGACAGCGACTATGCCAGGGAACAATATGTCTCTGATCCGCCTACGGATGAGCTGATTGCTTCGGTAGAAGAAGAGCTTGGCTATAAGCTTCCGGCAGCCTACATCGCGCTGATGAAGCGCCAGAACGGGGGCATTCCTCGACATACCTCCTTTCCGACAGACGTAGCTACCTCTTGGGCGGATGATCATATTGCGATAACGGGAATTATGGGGATCGGGCGCGACAAAAGCTACTCGATTTGCGGGGATCTCGGCAGTTCGTTCATGATTGAAGAGTGGGGGTATCCGGATATCGGGGTGGTTATCTGTGACTGCCCTTCGGCAGGACACGATGTCGTGATGCTGGATTATCGTCACTGTGGGAAGGACGGCGAACCCGAGGTCATCCATGTCGATCAGGAAGATGATTACGAGATCACCTTCCTGGCTCCGGACTTCGAGACATTCATCCGCGGTCTGGTGCATGATGAGGTTTACGACACTTCTGAAGAAGATAAAGCGGACGATCTGCGCAAAGTGGCTGAAGGAAAATTCTCTCCCCTACTTACTGAACTCTGTGGTCATGCCACTGAGGTGGACAGACTGGAGTCCAAAATACGCAGCGTCTGTACCCGGATCGTCCAGGAGAAGGGCCATTTCTCCTTTCATGCAGATGAGCGGTCTCATCTCATGTACGATGTGCAGTTCTGGTTATACACCAACGCTTTCCCGACTACCAGCCGCCAGCAATATCTGGATACCTATGATCAAATAATCGCATTCGGCGGCGAATTCGGCCAAGGAGGGTATGCGCCCGACTTTATTAGCGATTGGCTGGATGGGCGAATCGGGGAAGGCCTTATCGTTGAGGAGAACGGAGTTCTCCGCTTCACAGACGAGGCACGCGACGCGGTGATCGCAAAGCTTTCAGCGGAAGCGGAAGCGGAACAGGAGTCGGAAGATGCAGGAAGGACGAAGGATCTGGCCCCCTTTATCCTCGTGGAACAGAATAATGGCGGCAAATCCGTCATTCTGACGGCCGGCAGCTACTTGGCCAATCTATTCGCCAACCGAGCGGACGAGGGGTTCGAAGGCAACGGTTACGATTGGGCTTCGCTGGCGGCAGTGTTCTTGAATGAGCGGATGCCAGAGCTTGCGGACACGATTCGTTTCGACCCGGAAGCCGATATGTTCTGTGCCTACTCGAGCAATGGAGCCGCTGTAGAACAGTTCGCAAGGGCGTTCAAATCTGCCTGTGAGGATGAGGCGCTTATTCACGATCTGTTCTCGCGCGCAGAGTTGGACTGAGATGGCGGCCGATTTTCCGGGTCGGCTGTCATTGGAAGGCTTGCAAGTAGCTTGCTCGCCGGGCGCATGGTACAATAAGATGGAATATTTTTGAAGATTGAAGTTGATCGTCCATGTTGAAAGAATCGGGGGGAACGCAGTGAAATACGCTTCTTACTGGGTTGCGCTTATCGTGCTTGTGGTGGACCAGATTACGAAGAAAATCGTCTCTAGCGTCATGGAGGTAGGCGAGCAGATTTCCGTGATCGGCGAGTTGTTCAACATTCAGCTGTACAAGAACAACGGAGCGGCATTCAGTATGCTGCCCAACCAGCGGCTGTTCTTCATTGTCATTACGCTCGCTGTCGTGATCGGCATCCTATGGTACATCCGGAAGAACCGGAGTTCGGGCCGTGTTCTGCTGATGGTGGCGCTGGGATTGATCCTCGGCGGCGCGATCGGGAACCTGGTCGACCGAGCGTTGTACGGGGAGGTTGTCGACTTCTTCAAGCTAACGTTCGGCAGCTATGTCTTCCCGATCTTCAACATTGCCGACATCGGAATCACGATCGGCGTCTTATTGATTCTGCTCGAAACAATTCTAGACGTGAGGAATCAAGAATCCAAAGCTCCACGGAACGGCGGCATGCAGCCCGACTGACTACCAGCGCCAGTTCTCGATTTCACTCCGCATGTGTTGCATACGTTCGCTGCGATCCAACCCGTGCCAAGGGGGCGTCCCAAAAGTCAGCGCATAGATGACGATGGGACGCCTCCGTTTTTCGAGTACCATGTTTTGGTTGCCGCATCCACTGCTGGACGCATGTTCTTCTGATATAAGGTGATTGGTTTGCGTTCGTTCACTGTCGAAAGACAGGGAATGCAGCATGCAGCATTCACCCTCTCCGTTTGGGGTAACCCTTCTTAAATTTCAAAACACAAAGAATATACCGTGGACCAGCTGTTCTTGCCAATGGAACTTGCAAGAAGATATCCCCTAAAACCATCACGTTCGTGACGACAAGTGAGCACCTCTATTTCAAAAATGAATACTTATATAGCGGGCTTGCAGGTTTGTATTGAGCTATCGTTTCCCCGTTGAATGATGTGAAATCTAGAAATTTAGGCAAGAGTAATTAATTCATTAGATACATGTACATACCATAATGATGTTGCCATCTGGATCCTTAAATGAAAACTCTGCTAAATCGGGATATGTAAGGATCTCGGTTACTAACTCGGCGCCTAATTCGGTGACATGTTTAAAAGCCGCATTGATATCAGTGACGCTAAGGTTAAAAAGTGGTTGGTTTGAGGGTGTGAATTCATATTTTTCATCAAAACAATGGTTATCAAGCGTAAGTCCTGGGCGACCACTTCCCATGTCCAAAGTATAAATTGGTCCAGATGATTTTTCTTCTCTCACTTCTAATCCAAGTAGAGCACTGTACCATTTTATTGACCGTTCTAAGTTTGTTACATGGACAAAAACAGTATCGATCCTATTTTCTATGGGTTTAATCAATCGAGATGACCTCCTAATGATCGAATCTGGTAATTTAATACATATTAAGAATAGCGAGCATACGTTCTCTTGTAAAGGATGATTCACAGTAAGTACTATGTTGCTGCCCGATAGTTCAACGGCAAGAGGAGCAGCTGCTGCAGCGGGCAAACTGTTCCTGGATCTTAGTTGAATGACTAGACGATTAATCATATTGACCAATGTAAATTTTTTCATTATGATTCGAGTGTAATGTTTTTCCATTTGTAAGGAGATGTTGATTCATAATGAAGAATTTTCTTGTTCTTGCCGTTCTTGCGGTACTTTCCTCATTAGTGCTTTCTTCAAGCCCAGACGCCGTTTATGCAGCCCTTATCACTGAACCTATTAATAGCAAATTGGAACAAGCACAAGGTTCGTTTTCATACCAACTGGTTTCTGGTACTGAGACGGTTCGTGTCCAAGTCGCAAACTACGGCAACGAAAAAATGAACTATCAGCTGTTAGACCCCCGTGGATATATATGGTCTTCCGGCCAAATTGACCCAGGAAAAACCTATCGCTCTACATATGATTGGTTTCCCTCTTTAAGCGGAACCTGGATAATCAAAGTTGATACAAGTGAAGGGAATCCTATTAATGCTGATATCCGCGTAAAAACTGGCGTATTATAAAAACCAAAGTGATGTGGAATATGATCTCCAGTTTACTTAACCAACCTGCAGCTTCTATTTGTATTGAGCTAGCTATCGTTCCCCGATCATATTAGAGGTCACCAGAACCTACTGGTCGACCTCATTTTTTGTTGAGTCGTAAAGTTACGGGTAGCTGGGAAGGACAAACGTTCCCCTGGGACACAGATCCGGCCGCCGATATGCCGCATCAGCCTTGTTAATCAAACGCAACTATTGGGCGTATATGGGATTGAAAATGGCATAATTAAACTTATGCCCTTACCTCTGCAGTTCTGCTATAAATGTGGCATAACAAAAACCGCCCTAGTAATGGCGGTCAATATTGGTCTTTTATGGTATGTCATTACTAATAATCGTCAAGAAGCCGTTTCTTGTGGCAATTTCTATATACTTTTTAATGGATGACGCCGCAGTCTCGTTAAACAGAAACCATGCATCTGCATTGGCGTTATATACTAATACCTTAGGTTCCTTAGGAAACTTCTCCGCGCCTACTAATGAATAAATATCGAAACGTTCAATACTTTGTCCATTGATTCCTATAAAATCATATTGCCCTTCTTGATAATATTCTCCGCTCGACATAATACTTGGTTTCCAATAATAGCTTTTAGGGGCATCAACCTTGTCCCCCATATTAGCCATAAATATGTTGTATATTGTTTCACTATAAGCATTCCCGTTTACCTGTTGCACTACTCCGCCCATAGTTGCATTATATTCATTTTGCAACGCTTTCACTACCATACCGTCTATAACAAGCGGCTTCGAATCGATTGTTATGATAGAGTTTCTATATTTGACACTGCAATCAAATGCCTCAGCGATAAAACGTAGAGGAACCATAACACGATTATTCTTAAGGTAAGGCTGCACATCTAGTTGTACTTCTGTACCATCCTTTAGCGCAGAAGCACTATTAGTTGTTAACTCCACTGTTTTACTGTTTTTCTTAAGAAATACTTTGGTATTATTCCATTCTACGCTAGCCCCCAAATTCTCACTAACTATCCGCAGCGGAACCATTGTACGGTTGTTCTTACTTTCTGCTTTAACATCGGAAACAGCTAAAACGCCATCTATTTTAATCTGTACTTCTGCCGCATAAGTAGATGGCATCAACATAAATAAGAAAGTCATTAAAAATAAACAAACGATACATAGTTTTTTCAAGAGATTGCTCCTTTCACTACCAGTTCTAATGATTCAACTACTTAAACTCCTTATTCGAGGCTCAGGATTATTTCAGCTACATGGTTCTCAACCCTTTCACATATGGAAAATTATAACACATACTAAGTCGATTGTTTATATGTCTTTAGGTAGCTGGATTAACGAATCATGCCCGCGTCTTCAATGGAAAAGGGAGCAGAGCCGCGACGGCCTGCTCCCTTTGCTGGCTTCAAAAACAGGCATTGATGAAGCAAATAACAAAACAGCAATTACGAAGAACATAGCTTAATAGCAAATATCTTAGAAAACTCCCGTCATCTTAATCTCTGGTTAAGTATTACACTGAACCTTTGTAAAAACGTTCTATATTGTATTAGAATCCTTTAGCATCTCGCCTTTGAATCTGACATAAATAAGCCACTATAACATCAGCATGTATTTAAATTGAATCATGATTATTGTTAAAGATTTCGGTTGGAAAGCGTTTTCGCAGGTCCTATATTTTGACAGGTTGAAAGCCTGGTAAATATACCACATCATATAGTTGGGCATTTGTCAAATTGACTATATGTCCGAATACGATGCGGGTAAGCCGCGCACCGGATCGAAAATAAGGAGGCTTTTCATTGATGTCAAAACGATTTGGCAGAATGCTCGCGTTCCTCTGTTGCCTGGTAATGGCGGCGTCGCTAATGCCTGCCGGCTTTGCCGCCGCCACTGAAGCAGAAGCACTTGATGGCGACCTCGGTTCTACAACGCTTGCAAGCTTGCAGGCGAATGAAACGCCGACCGCCATTTTCGGAACTCCCGAACTCGGGTCAGACGATCCGCTGTGGGCCTTGACAATGGAGCATCTCATCAACAAAAGCACGGTGCCCGACGACCCCAGACCCCATGCCACGGGCACAGCCAGAATCCTTTGGGACCACGACTACCTGTATGCCCGCGTGGTTGTGAAGGACAGCAATCTATATCGGGGAGCCGGCGGAGACTACCAGTACGACAGCCTGGAGTTTTATGTCGGCAACGGATCCGGAGGCTCAAACCAATGGCGCGTCAGCGCGACGGGCGTGTTTTCAGGGCAGTCCGCTCCTGGCAGAGCTGCGTGGACCCAGATCACGGATACAGGATATATCGTGGAGATGAGAATACCCAAAAGAACCTTGACCTTACAGGAAGGCAAGCTAACCTTTGAGGTCTATATCAACAACTCGACGGAAAAGGGCGGCGATCGCTATGAAGTCGTTTCTTCTTTCGGAGTTCCGGACGCGGGTTATTCCAGCGATGCTTCATTTGCAGACAGCCTGCAGCTCACTTCAGCCACAGAAGCGGACACCAGATTCTCAATCACCGCCACGGCGGGACCAGGCGGTGCAATAACACCGAACCCACCCGGCGATGTTCTAAGACTAGCTAAGGGCTCAAGCAAAGAATTTACGTTTACCCCCAATCACGGCAAAATTGTCGACACCGTAACGGTAGACGGCGAGGCCGTGACTCTAACTGCCGGCACTTATACCTTTCTAAATGTTCAGGCTGACCATACCATTCACGTGACATTCAAAAACGATCCGAACGCGAAGCAGCTTCCCTTTATCGTATGGAATGACAACTTCGCCCGTGGCGAGTACACGACGGCCGTCATCATTGACTTAGGCGATGGGAAGGCGGCGTTAGGCTCCGCGCTTAAACCTGACTTGTTTACCGTCTCGGCTAGGAACACGACCCTCAGCGGCGAGTCGGTGACCTTTGAAGGGACGCGCAAGATCACAAGGGTATACGCTAATGACAAACCAAAGGTACGCGGCTATAAGGGCACGGTAAACAATTCCCCGGATTATCAGGAAGGCCTGGCAAGCGGCCGTTACATCGTAGTCGAGTTTGAGTTTTATTCAGAGAGCGGCGGCAATACAACGCTGGATGGCAGCAGTAACTCGACAAAGCAGGTTTACAACATCGTCCAGAACGACGAGATCCTCCTAACGGATGGGAGTTCGCTTCGCAACGTGGTTTTTGAACAGGACAACGTCGTGAATCCGATCCTTGACAAGTTTACAACACCCACTGGCGATTCGGTCAATCGCGCGCTCTACCTTCACAAGGATGGCAACGGTAATGTGGTGCAACGATTGCCGCTGTATGTCTATACCCACGGCATGTCACGCGGAGGAACAAACGCTGCAGCAGACCCCAAAGCGGCCATGAAATCCGCCAACGGCTCGGTCGCTCTCATGAAAAAAATGGAGGGGAATCCCGACAAATACGCCAGCCATATCCTGAATATTTCCTATAATGGCGTATCTACTCCCGCTACAGCCAATGTGAAGAAGGTGATAGACGACCTGGTTGCCAGCGGCGCAGTAGACCCTAACCGTATTTACGCGGCGGGCTTCTCATGGGGCGGCCAGTATACGAACACCTTAGTTAACGCCTACCCCGGCCTCTTCGCGGCCGCCGCGCCTATGTCTCCGGTAAGCGGATCACCGAACGCGAGCACCAACGACGCTCACGCCAAACTGGCCTATTGGATGTTTATCAATGCTCATAACGTTGGAATATACCAGACTAACCTCACTACCTACATAAATACCAATATGCCGAAAATGACCAACGCGAGGGCATCGCGCTTTGAGAGCAACGAGGCTCTTACGTGGCCCTACAATCAATATGATCAGCCGAGTCAGAGGCCGAATCCGGCCAACACGCCTGCCCTGGCTGATTATATAGCGCACGAGGTTGAAGCTGCGGTTCTTTACAACCAGATCACGATGGGGACTTGGAGCATAGCTCCCACGGCGCAGTCCTCTAACTTGCCGGCTTGGAAGAATGACTACACAGACGTCTTTGATTGGATGTTCGCGCAGAGAAAGACGGACGGACCCGGTGCTCCGGGCGACTTCAAGGCAACGGCGGGCGACGGTCAGGTCACATTAAGCTGGACTGCTCCGGCTGACGACGGCGGCAGCGCGATATCGGGTTACAAGGTCTGGTACGGCAGCGTGACGCTAGTCACACTGGGTGCGGCGGAGACCAAATATACCTTCACCGGCCTGACCAACGACCAAGCCTACACCTTCAAGATCGTGGCGGTAAATGCGAAGGGCGAAGGAGCGGAGAGCAGTGCAACGGCTACGCCGACGAAGCCGACGACGACTCCCATTGTGACCTATCCTTCTGGTGGCAATAGCGGCAATACGGGCAACGGGAAAGACACTGAATTGTCGAAGTCGAACTACACCGTGAAAACACCTAAGGATAAGCCTGCGGTCACAGACAACAACGGCAACATCACCCTACCCGGCGGCGGCGAGATTGTGACCAAAGGCGGGACGAAGATTAAGGTACCTGAAGGCACAACGATAGACTCGAACGATAAGGTGACCATTCCGGAGGGCAAGAGCGCCGAATTGACGCTACCCGGCGGCAACAGCACAGTGACCATTCCGGGCGGATCTACGATAGCGGGCGACGGTACGATCACCGTGGGCGGCGGAGACGCGCATGTGAAACTGCTAAGCGGCAACCAGGTGGATATCCACGGCGGCGCGAAGATACAGAGCGACGGTACGGTTGTGGTAGGACCGGGCGGCGCGAAGGTCGGCTTAGACAACGGCATGTCGCTGAACATCCATGAGGGTACGGAGCTTGTGTTCGATGACGACGCCCCGCTGGGCTTCCTCGTGAGGTCCGGCAATCCTTACAAGGATGTCAACATGGACGACTGGCACTACAGCTACGTAAACTTCGCCTACACATACGGTCTTTTCAACGGCACGACGTCGACGACGTTCTCACCAGGCGCCTCAATGACGCGCGCGATGTTCGTGCAGGCACTGGCCAATCTTGAGAACGTCGACCGCTCCGGCTACACGACTTCCCGCTTCAGCGACGTGAAGGACGGACAGTGGTACACGGCGGCAGTCGAGTGGGCGGCCGAAAACGGCATCGTCAACGGTATAAACGCAGACCGGTTTGACCCCAATTCACTGATATCGCGCGAGCAGATGCTGGTGATCCTGTACAACTACATGAAGTACAAGGGCTATGCGATACCTGAAAGCCACTCCAAGTCCTTCGCGGACGAGAGTGAGATCAGCTCAGGGGCGTTGGAGGCCGTTCAGGCGCTGCGGGGCATCGGCATTGTATTAGGCAAGCCGGACAACCTCTTTGACCCCAAAGCCACCGCTACCCGCGCCGAAGTAGCCGCTATCTTTGTAAGGTTCGTCGAATATTCAGCTAAGTAAAAGCGTAAACAGAAAAAGGAGACCCATCCGGCTGGACAATGTCCAACCGGATGGGTCTCCTTCTATTTTACAAAGAAAATCTCCGGTCTGATTAATCTCTCGTTTCCCGGACTATCGGTTTGACCTCTTTATTTTAACAACTGCAACATAGCTTGAGGATTCTGATTTGCTTGAGCCAACATCGCTTGAGCAGCTTGAGTTATAATGTTTGATTTTGTCAAACTCAACATTTCTTTAGCCATATCTGCATCACGAATACGTGATTCGGATGCGGTTAAATTTTCAGCAGAATTCCCCAGATTGTTCAAAGTGTGTTCCATACGGTTTTGCAATGCACCATAAATCCCTCTATAGTTCGAAACTCTTGCAATTGCTCCATCCGCTTGGGCTAATGCTTGCTCAGGTATGGATGGTGGCAATAACCCCATATTCGTGATACCCAATCCCTGTGCGTTTACATTGAACAAGGGGATGGCAATTTCCTGACCACTGTTAGCCCCGGATTGGATGTCAATTTTTGGCGAGATAAAGTCAATATCCTTTATGTCTGTGTTCACAGTTGTTTCAATATGTTTAGTTACCTCTGTTTCATGTGTTCGTTCAAACACATCAAGATTTAATGAAAACGGACCATATTTGAAACCTAGCGTTACACTTGTACCTTGTGGCACAGATAGTTGCCAATCAAATTTGACTTGTGGCTGACCTACAACCGGATTATTTATTGTAAGCGTCGTCGGCGCTAAAAATCCAAGCGCATCATCAAATATCATGCCAGCATTGGCATCTGTTCCCGTCATGTTAAATATACTTCCAGATGGTGGGTTTATTACGTTATTCCCAGAGGCTAAAAGGCTTCCACCAGCATCCGTGATAACTGAATTTAATGGAGGGTTAACAATATTACTAAGTTTAAAATTCGTATCGAATGCATCTCCATTATTAATTACATATTTGATTTCCATGGAATTATCAGCTAGTACAGTCCTATACCGCATAATAGATAGGTTGGTACTGGGAAACCACATATGATCCCAAGCTGGAACAGTACCTGGGCCACTACGGGACGAATATTCAATGGGTCTCGAACTTCCATTAACCTCAATATTTTCAAGCATTTTACCATAGGCATTCCCAAGACCTTTCGGTCCGAAAATGGTTTCATTCATACCTACAGAGTACCAGTAGGCAGGTGTAGTATATTGCGGGTCGTTTGAAGCGATCAACGTTTCATAAACTGTAGTATTTGTGTCTGTCTTCGTTATTGTATGTATGTCAACATCATATTCATTATATCCTGATCTTCCATCTGGTGAAATTATTGGCGTAATATTGTTCGTATTTGAATAAGAATCGGTCGTCACAGATGTAGCTGAACTGCTTACTAAATGCCGTGGTTCTGCGGGTGTTCCTTGTGGTTTGTATTCTACAGTTTTATATATTGTGGTAGCTGGTGGTGGATCACTTACAGAAAAAGCTACGTTACTGCTTGAACGATCATCCAATATCTGGTAGTCATCACGTGCCAACAAGTTAATTGTATTAAACTCCGTTCTTCCTGAAATGCTGTTTATTTCATCAGTAAGCTGATGTATTTCTTGGTCAATCATCCGCCTATCATTATCGGTAAACGTATCGCTCAAGCCCTGAACGATCAATTCCCTCTGTCTTTGTAAAATATCTGTTATTTCTTGAAAGCCGCCTTCTGCTGTTTGAATTAGTGAAATACCATCCTGTGTATTTCTTTCCGCTTGAGCCAAGCCGCGAATTTGCGCTCTCATTTTTTCCGATATAGCCAATCCCGCTGCATCATCTGCCGCTTTATTAATATGTAATCCTGATGATAGTTTCTCTAATGAGCTTCCCGTAGATTTATTATTTTTATTTAATTTATTTAATGTATTCAATGCCGAAATGTTATGTGCTATTCGCATATTGCCACCACCCATATTAATACATCGTCATTTTATATTAATTTTTTTAGTATAAACTACCTATGTTTGATTCTCACAGATCTACTGTAATTTTGTTTCGGATGTTTCATGGCAAATCCCTTCCAACATTTAACTTTATTTTATGGTATTTATTCCATTAGGTGTTACGTGCAGTTCGCTTAGAAAATGGGCCGGGGTCAGCCAGTAGTGACCGGTCGGTTCCATGCCAACGATGACGTCCCGGAACCCTTGCTCCGTCGCGATCTTTCCGAACCAGCCCACGAACATTTCAAAACCTTCTGCCCGATAGTTGTTAAAACCGGCAGCCACGGAAGGCTGCCGGTTCTCTGTAATCGTTGAGCTATAGTTCCCAGTTAACGTAATGAGCTAGCACTTATCTTGGACAGAATATGAACTTCCCCAGTGCAAGAATTTCTCCCATATTGTTACATCGAATACTGCCTCTTTATCTAGTTGATAGTGCTCCCCTAGTTCTTTCCATTCCAAATATTCAGCATGCTTATAAAAATGCATAATTCCCACGAGGTCATCTGGCGTTAGCGTAATGACACTTGTAGGGCACTGATGCGACTTCTCACCTCTAACCAGTTAGACGCACGATAAACCGTATCAATTTTCACAGATGTATTATACGGCTGTTCAAACAAAATAACTGGAATATTCTTATCGGCAAATTCTTTTGCATAATGGGGGGCATCATCTACTAATACACTTACCTCGGAGTCGATACACTCCTGGAGCTTATTTTCTGTGAAAGCTATATTGTCGTATCTAACACCATGATGTTTAAGCCAATCAATAGTAACATCACGAAAAAGTAAAGGGCGAGCGGTAATAATTGATATTTGATGAGAAAGAGATAACTCCTGCAATACTTCTATTGCATGAGGAAAAGGGGATGAGTTCCAATGTATATCACGACCATATTGATGATAAACTTTTTCACGTTCTGTATTGTTCCACCCGTATAACCGATAAAAATAAAAATCGGTAACATCTTTGGAACTATACGATAAACCCGAAGCTTTATTATAAAAATGCAAATATGAAGAAGTGGCATCAAGGACTGTATTATCTAAATCTATTCCAATATGCAATTTCTTTTGCCCCCAACTCTTGAACATTCTAATCATTAACGTATGACCAGCTGCACAGGTACTTATTCAGCTAACGTTCCCAGTTAATGCACTCTTCAAACCGCGTATAAAGACTCGTTTCACCCAAATTTTTCTCCTGATCTGTGCGGAGACTGGTTGCAGACTTCCTCGGCCCCCTCGAGGCTCTTACAGTCGAATTGCCCATAGAACGCCCATAATGAGCCGCTTCGTCTGCTCGGAGTTTTGTTCTGACGTCATTAGTGACGCTATGATGTGTTGATAATTTAGTGTAAAATAATCTGTAGAAGTACAAGGAGGAGCACTGGATAAGTTGGAAGCTAATCCATCATAACGGCGAGATTTATCAAGCTGTATTAAGTGAAATAACTAAATCCGACCTACTCCAAATCAAGAAAAGCGAAGGTTGGTCAAGGGGATTTAACTGGGCAACATATTTCGATCCAAAAAGCGAGTTCGCTGCATATAAACTTCATATATCTAGAAGTCCTAAAATAAATACAAGGACTATTTGCCTTTGCCTGTTTAACAAGCTTTTAAAGGGCGGCGATGGCTACGTATTGCTACAAGCTATAACTGGCCTAGTTGAGCACTATATTGACCATTATGGCATGGAAGTCGTGAACAGTAAAAAGCGCCTTTTAGCCATTCCTACATTTGAAGCGAAAAGACTTGTTGATCGCATTCGGCCGCCGGCCAGTCATCCGATCACTGGATGATGGTATAATGGCGGTTCCGATCCCTCCCGAAGAGCGTGATAATGCTCACGAAGAAATGCGTGATTTTATACGTCGTCAAAATGAAAAAAGCAAATACCAAAATATAATTAAGGAGTAACCTGGAAAGTCCGTACTTATGGGTACGGACTTTGTTTGATTCAAGATTCATTTACGATTGAACTCAATCCACCTCATGATCAGCGAAGAACCCCGATTTTTCAAGGAAGAATCAGGACGATGAATCTCGCCATGGGTGCCATCCTCTCAAACCAACCTTTCTCTCATTGTAATCTAAATTCGGTTTGAGAGTTTACACAGAATATTTTACAGACTCCTGTCATCGATTCCAACGAACGAAAGTTCCTCCGGTAAGCGACCAAATTCTTCACTCGTTTCTTTGTTGCTTATGACCCGTTTATGATTCGCGACGTGCGGCAAGCCATTGATGAAATTCGGTGGCGACAATGCGCTGACCGGTAATTCCCTCCGCCTCCTTCGAGGCAAGGTAAACAATCGGTTCCACCATGATCCGCGGGTTCAGCAGGGATACATTCGATTCGTTTTTTTTCCTGAACTCATCGGGAATCATTCCGGTCACGGTCGCTCCGCCCGGGAGCAGCATATTTACGGTCACTCCATGATCTTTGAGGTCTTCAGCCATAATGTATGAGAGAGACTCGGTAGCGGCCCGGGACGGGCCATACGGAACGAATCCCTTTCGTTTCATCGTTTCGTGGTTCATCGAAATATTAATAATCCTTCCTTTGCCCCGACCTACCATCATGGGGGCGAAGCCTCTCGCCACAAGAAAGTATCCGGTTAAATTGGTATCTATCAATTCGCGGAATCCTTCCGGCGTAACCTGGTAAAAGGGCTGAGGATCAGTCAAAAATTTAGGGTTCACCGTCCTCATCCCGATTCCGGCATTGTTGACCAATACATCGAGCCGGCCCCATACCCTGTCTACCCATTCAACGGCCTGATTCACGGATTCCTCGGAACGGACATCCATCGGCAGGGCGTGTGCGTCGAAGCCTCGCTTCTGAAAACCGGCTGCCGCTTGTTCCAGCAGCGGCCCTTTTCGGGAGGCTAACGCAACGGAAGCTCCGGCCTCCAGCAAAGCCTCCGACATGGCATAGCCCAGTCCGCTTGAGGCTCCGCTAACCAAGGCATATACTCCGCTTAATGTTTTTTGCGTCATCTTCTTCATCCGCCTTTCCAGCGATCTATCATCTATTCACCGCAGCTGTATTATCATTCTCGCCCCAATGCCGTCTGTTCATTCGGAAAACCAAGGGGGCGTTAGCCTGTTTAGACTCGCCCCTCCACTCCATCAATAATACACACTCAACATGCGCTATCTGAGGAAACATACCGTCGCCGGATATGCTCGTGTAATAATCGATTAGACTGCTTAAAAAAGAAACAACAGTAGCCTTGGACTCAGATATTAAATCCAAAGCTGACGCTGTTTATTGAACTATCGTTCCGCGTTGGCTCAATAGTCTTAAGTTTTAATTTAGTTTTAATTAGATTCGCTGCTTATAGTGAGGCTTGCCGAACGCCTAATGCAGTATCGTCCCGACGGGCTTAGGGTCTGGATGTGGTCACTCGCTTCTCAGAGTGACCCCGAGCGTCAATATGGTGTTAGCCGAAGGAAGGTCTGGAAGCAGCCATTGCATTTAAGGCGTTCTCAAAATAGCTATTTACTTCATCTGCAATTCCCAGAAACTCTTCAACAAGTACATTACTATCCAAGTAACAAGCATACAGATAATCAACTAAAGCGGAGTCAATCTCGCAATAGTTTAATATGGCATGCTTCATCTTAATAATGTCATCTTGCCATACACCTGTATCTTCTAAAACCAAAGAGTATAATGCACGAATTAATCTCTTCGAGTAACCTTTAATATATCTAGTTTTCATTGTGTTATCACTAGCATTAGAAAGTAAACGATGTATACGATCTACTTCCTCTTTGGTCTCTGTATTTAAGTCTAAAATGAACGCTGGAGAAATAACTATCGGTGGTACTCTTTCACCAACGTCATGACCATGTAGGCAAACACAAATTATCTTTACCCAAAAGCCCCACTCATTTGGTTTACTTAATACATCGTCAATCGAGCAAATTATCGTATCAATCTTAGTGACTATTGGATATTCTTCCAGAAGCCTGTTTTTAATAGTTGACAATCTTTCGTAATCAATATCTTTGGGATTTACGCATACAATAGTAAAGTCTGCATCTGACTTAAAAGGTTTAGCGGTTCCTTTTGGAATCGAGCCACACATATAAATGCTATGAATCTTACCTTTAAACTCGGTAAGTATATGATCTATATACTTATCAACAAAATCCTTATATTCACTTTGTATTACAATTCTATTTATAACTTTTTCTAAAATCATATAGCCCCCTCCTAAACTAAGAACTTCTTTCGGCTAACGAAACTCCATTCAACTTTTCATCGCGGCCTGGGCTACTCGTGACTGCCACCAGATGAACAGAGGCGCTCCTATTACTTCTAGAACAGTAAAGCCAACATAGGGTGGGAGCGGCATACCAGCCAGCGCAAGCGACAATAGACGCCCAATTCCGCCGATGAAAATCATCAGCCATAGGAAGCGAAATAACACCGTTTCGCGTTCGATTCGCGGAAGCAGCCAGAAGGCGGCTGCACCTAGCCCGAGCCAGACCCCGGCGTAGAATCGCAGGTTGCTGTCGAGGGTGGCGTCCCGCGGTAATTGCAGCGTATTGTAAAGAGGATCGTCTAGACCAGTCATGGCCAACAGGCCAGTGGCCGTGGGCACGCAAGCTAGGACTGCTGTAGCGATTTGAAGTAAACGTCTGTTCATTTTGGTCAACCCCTCAAAAAGGATTAAGCTTTTTGTTCAGATTACATGCATTCCAGCCCGTATATCGGTCCTTACACCAAATTATAACATATCAATTTTGCGTAACTGCCCATTACTTCAATAGAACAAGGAGCAGCGCTGCAGTGATATGCTCTTGAATGGTTGAATGGTCGCCTTACACAATTCTGTTAACGGCACAATGCTTCGCTACAATCCGTAAACTCCCCTTAGTTGAAAAATCGATTGATTCCCGTCATCCCCGATTCATTGGCGTAAGCCGAATATTCTTCAATTAACCGCACCCACACTTTATCGTTAACAACGAGGTCCCAATTGACATTTTCGACACCGTTCGGCGTTGCTTCCGGCATTAGACTTTTGGCAATCGCAGACCATTGTTTGCTTATCGCATAGATGCCTTTTATTTTTTCGTACTGCTCCTCGTTAAGCACGATCGTTGACTTCGCCGCGGTGCAATCCCCGAGAACTCCGTTTCCGATCAGCTGCCTAGCCAGAAAAAAATGGATATCCTGAGCTATGCTCGCTGTTATATGGTTCGTTTGTACGTCGTTCGCTTTTTTTAAAGCTTGTGAGGTCTGAAGTAGTTCTTCATATTCTGTGCCGATCAATCTAAAATTGTAACATAGAGTGGTTGCTTGATCGGGTAACATTTCCTTTTCGCCACTTTCCATGAATATATGCAGGGTCTCATCGCTAATCAAAACGGCAGTCAGTAAATTGGATAATGATTGACCTATTTTTGTAGAAATGTAACGCTCATAATTTTGGTTTTCCTTAAACTGTGTATAGGTAAAAATCGTTGAAACAATCAATAATGCCAAGCATATTGAAACAGCAATAAGAAGCCGTTTAATTAACATTTTCTCCCCCCAATACATTGTTTCGGACTCACTGCGCTAAACGGTCCGTTGAGTGGCCTCACCAAGTCTACGCGGTACCAGTCAAAAATACGACAGGCTCCCGTACGCACCGGAAGCCTGTCATCCATTCCCCTTCAATACCTAGCAAAGATCGAGCCATCTGCCTGTGCTCATCGAAATTTGCTCTCTCCCCGAACAATGCGACTAACACGGGTCCGCCGCATACCGTTCCGCGATATGCAGCCCAGCAGGATCTTCGTCCGTATGGATGGGGCCGAGCATGAATACCAATTCGTGCTTTCTAAAAAGCTTGCCATACATACATAATGATAAAAGCAACACTACATATCGCACCAATTGAGAAAACAGTATAACCGAAAATACGGAGAGCGCGTGGCATATCTCTCATATCAACCTTATTGGTTAGTGTCCCCATAATAGTCTTATAATGCTCAGTCACCGAATTGAACGAAGAATTTTCCTGATTCGCACTCTTCACCTGCTTTGAATTTATTTGTTCCATAGGTCATCACTCCTTTTTTATATCATCCTACGAGATCTCGCTACATCCCCGCCGCCCGCTTAATCCGCGCCCGTTCGCTGACAATAATCTTCTTCAGCGCTTCCGTCCCGTATGCGCCTGCGGTGAAGGCATTCGCCTTCTCGTAGAACACGAGTCCGAGTGAGGTCCCGTCCCTCAGATGGACGCGCAGGAAAATGCCGTATTCCAGCTTATGCTTCTCATATATCGTATCGAAGCCGACGATCTCAAGTCGCGGCAGCGACTTCGCGATAAAAGCCGTCGCATCCGGCGTGAAGTCGCCGATCGGACTGCCGTCCATGCCGCTTACGAGGCTTACCTTCTCAATCTTCCCCTCGATATCCCACAGATCGCCGAGCGTCTTCGCATGCGGATTGCGGTCCGCCTCGTACACTTTGCCTTCCGCAATGACGCGGAATGATGGCTTATAGCCTATCATCGCATAGATCGGCGTGCCAACCGGCAAATAGGAAGCATCGCCGTTCTTCGTCCGATGGCCCTGACAGGCATGCCCATCCAGCATGTATGCAACTTCGCCGATCTTCTCTCCACGCTGCTGGGCTGCGATCTTGCTCGTCCCGTCGTAATTGTGCGAATATGTTACGTCGTTTAGCATCAGAAAATCAACCCAGTCGATTATACCGCCGCAATTCCCCTCGCTCCCGCCCCCGCGAAGCATGTTCTTCACGCTGCCGCAGCCGGTCAAAGCCAGCATGGCGGCTAACGCCAGCACCAGCATAGCTACACCCGATCGTTTCGTCCCCCGCATCTGCATCACCTCGTCTTCTTGACGCTGTCAGAAGCCCCAAAGTTACAGCAGTTATGCCGCATACGCATAACTCTTAGCAAACAACATCCGTGCCCGCGTCCGTCGCTGAATTGCGCAGCGTCTGAATATCCAGCATTGGCGGACGGCCGTACATGCGGGCATATTCCCGGCTGAATTGGGACGGGCTCTCGTAGCCGACTTGGAAAGCTGCATCGGAGGCTTGCAGGCTATCCGTGAGCATGAGACGCCTGGCTTCCTGAAGCCGCACCGTCTTCTGATATTGCAGCGGGCTCATCGCCGTGGCGAGCTTGAAATGTTTGTGGAACGCCGAGGTGCTCAGGTTGACGGATTTGGCAAGCTGCTCGATCGCGAGCGGGCGGTCGAAATGCCGGTTAATCGATTGGATCGCCTGCGCGATGGCGTGCGCTTGGCTGCCGATGACGGCAAACTGCTGGATGAGCGCGCCTTGCTCGCCTTGAAGCAACCGGTACACAATTTCGCGAATCGTCAGCGGCGCAAGAACCGGAACATCGTCCGGCTCATCCAGCAATTGCAACAGCCGCCCGATGGCTTCAAGCAAGGCGGGGGCCGTCCGGTTGACGGTTATTCCGCGCGGGATAGCCGACGTCGCGCGCAGAGGCCGGTTCGTCTCCCGGACGATGTCCAGAATGACGTCAGTGTCGAAGCTCAGCTTCAAGCTCAAATACGGCACCTCGGGCGAAGCCTCGACGATGCGGCCGATGATCGGCAATTCGATGGACGTGACGAGGTACGTCGAAGGATCGTAGCGGTAGGTCTCGTCGGCCAACGTGGCCGTCTTCGCGCCTTGCGCCACGACGCAAATCGAAGGCTTGTAGACCGATTCCAACGGCTCCGACGCCTGTTCGGCATGCATCAGCGTAAGGCCCGGCACAGCCGTCCGATGCGTGCCGGTCGAAGGCGCATGGCGGCGGATCAGGCTCGCCAATTGCCGCAGCGCTTGCACCTCGCGCAATTGTTCCTCCATGTTCTCGCACTCCCTCCATAATTAGTCTGGTCGTTATACCTGTATCATAACGAGCGCGAAGAGAATTAGGCAAGGATCAGAGAGGTCTGTTCTAACGGGTATCGCCACTCTTCGGTAAGATAAGTGTATAAGGACCGGTACACGGAACGAACAACCGGTCACGATCCGAACAAAGGAGCGTATACACATGAACACGAATGTACAAGGGAAAGTCGCGATCGTCACAGGCGCGTCGCGAGGCATTGGACGTCAAATCGCCATCCATTTGGCCCGCGCCGGCGCTAAGGTGGTCGTCAATTATGCATCGAATCCAAGCAGAGCGGCTGAGGTCGTAGAAGCGATCCGGCAATCCGGCGGCGAAGCTTGCGCCATCCGCGCCGACGTTAGCCAGGTGAAGGAAGTGGAAGCGCTGTTCGCGGAGACGCTCGAGCGGTTCGGCGCCGTGGACATTCTCGTTAATAACGCCGGGGTTATGGAAAACCACGCGATCGCCGACGTCACGGAAGACATCTTCGACCGTCAGTTCGCGATCAACGTGAAGGGGACGTATTTCGCCTGCCGGCAAGCGATGCTGCATATGGCGCCGGGCGGAACGATCCTCAACTTCTCGACCTCCGTGTCCGGCGCGATGCTCCCGACGTACAGCGTCTACGCGGCGACGAAAGGCGCCGTCGAACAGCTCACCCGTCAATTGGCCAAAGAATTCGGTCCAAAGGATATCGTCATCAACTGCATCGCCCCGGGGCAAGTGTCCACCGAATTATTCCTAGGCGGCAAATCCGATGAGCTGATCGACTCGTTCCGACGCATGAACGCGTTCGGAAGACTGGGTGAACCGGACGATATTGCGGACGTGGTCGAGCTGCTCGTCAGCGGCCAAGCGCGCTGGATTACCGGTCAGACGATTCGCGTCAACGGCGGGTTCAATTAAGACAAGCGATCATTCCGAATAACACGAGGGCAGCCGATCGCGCAACGATCGGCTGCCTTCTTAGCAGGAGACGACAACCAAAGCTGCGAATATGTCCGTATAGTCAGATTCCAGAAAGAGTGGGGGGGGCTGCGTATGAGTTCGCCATGGCTCTGCGCCGTCGATCAAGCGATCTTGGTTATCCGATGAGGAGCTGCAGGTTATGGAACGCATCTTCCAGGTGGAATACGCGATGCCCTTCTTTCAGGCAAAATCTCGGGGGCAGGACTAGATGTATTCCCGGAGGAGCCATATTGCCACGGTGAATTCCTGCATATGCGCAATGTCGTCTGCACCCCTCATATCGCTTTACGCACAAGGGAGACGATGCGCCAAATGAATCAGTGCCTGGTGGAGCAAGCCGTCGATTATTATAATACCGTCGTGAGACGCGCATAGCTCAAAGCCCAAAAGACAGGGGCAGCTTCGGACCATACGGTCTTCGGTTGCTCCTGTTTTTGCTGTTTTCGCTGTTTTTGCCGTCTTTGCTGCAATTAGGCATCTATCCAGTGCAACCCTTAGGCTTCCGCATACAATGAGGTGTACCTTTAAAACAAGAGATGGAGGGCGTTACATTGAGCATGCAATCACCGAGTATGCAAGAGCACACGATCTATCAAGCGCATCCGAACATGGGTCACAGCCTGAAGTCCGCTCGCGATCATCTCCACCATGTGTGCAGGCAGCATGTGAATCGGTACGTTCGCGTCGAGACGCTGGACGGCGATGTGTTCGAAGGGATCATCGTCCATTGCGACAAGGGCATTCTGTACCTCAAAATCCCCAGCAAAAGCGGGCGTCGCAGCTTCTCGCAAAATGTCTATAACGACGTCATTTTGCCGCTCGTCCTATACGAACTTCTCGTCATTACCCTGATGCTGCTCTAACGTTCATCCCCTATTAACACAATCGATCGTTATTCTCGACATTCGAAAAGGAGTGGTGATCAATGGCATTCACGCCGCCGCAAGGACCACAGGGCGTGCAGCACCCGCCTTCGGCTCCTCCCCCTCAATTCGCGCCGCAGAAACCAGCCGCATCGACATTCGCGGTAGACCCCGGCGCCATCTCGGGCTGCTTATTCCGCAATACCTACATTTGGCCGCGGTCCGGGAACGGGTTCTGGTTCTACCCGACATTTGTCGGCCGCACTTCCGTGTCCGGCTTCCGATGGAACGGACGCACGTGGGTGTACTCCGGCCTTAGTTTAAGAAGCATCGAGTCGTTTACTTGTTTCTAGCCATACTCCTCTCGGGGCAGAAGCATCCCGCGTTGAATAGCAATAGCAAAAGCCGCCTTACCGGCGGCTTTTGCTCGTTTCCATTTGTTCCTTTACCCAGCTTAATCAAGAAATCTAATGTACCCGAATCGTCAAGCTGGCTGCGACCCCGGCCGGGTTGGAAGGCGAACGCGGTCCTCCGAAGTTAAACGCGATGATAACGATATCGTTGGTGCCTCTTCTTAGGAAGCCGGCGATATTGAAGCTGCGGCCGGGATTAAAGAAAGAGGGCGTATTCTGGGGCTGATCGAATACGACGGCCCGTCCGTTGATGAAGACGGCCGCGTAATTGTCCACGGACAGCACCAGTCTTGCCGAGTCGATACGTCTCGTGATACGGAACGTGTTGGAGATAATCGCGGTCTGGCTCGAGAGATCGCGGGCGTTCCACACGTAATTGGCGCCTGGAACCGACACCCAGGCAGGGTCTTGGGCGATCACGGACGCATTGAACCACGTGTCGTCCGTGCCGATGACGGTGGTCGACTGGTTGACCTGAATCGGTTGGACGGCGCGTGCCCGCAGCCGGCTCGCATGATTGCGATACATCTGCAAAATTTTGTTTTTCGCATCCTCGCTTCGCTTCAACTTCACGATTTTGCTAGGGATGGCTCTGCTTTTCTTCACATTTGCCAATGCACTCAACTCCTTCATAGGGAAGCTGATAGCATTGTATGTTCGAATCCGAATTTCGAAAGTGCAGCCGTCTATGAAACTACGAAATTGGGGCCGCCCAAAAAGTAGAGTCGGCGTTGTATGGTCTCTATCCTCACAAGCCCAAGTACTCGCCGCCGTTCACATGCATCGTCTGGCCGATGACGAAGCGGGATTCCTCCGATGCCAAGTACAAATAGATAGGCGCGATTTCGTAAGGCCGCGCCGTTCTTTTGAGCGGACCCGGATTATTCTTCGATCCATAAAACATGTAAAAATCAGGTGGAAGCGAAGCCGGGATAAGCGGGGTCCAGTTCACCTGCGTTATTGATTAAGATATCGATCCGCCCGAATCTAGCCAAGGTATGCCCGATTGCCTGTCTGCAAAAGGTCTCATCGCCGATATCCCCGGCAATTGTCAAGCAGCTGCGGCCCAATTGCCGGATTCTCTCTCGCGTCTCCGAGGCATCGGCGTGTTCATTGAGGTAGATGATCGCGATATCCGCGCCTTCCCGGGCAAATAAATGGATACAGAAAGGTGCGGTTGAGTAAATGGGCGAATTCCGGGCTGAGTTGATCCGGAACCATCGAGCTCTTGAAATTCATGGTCTGAAGCGCGGAGTAATTTTGTACGAGCACGGAGCTGATGCACCAGTAAAAGAGGATTTCCAGCGGCGCAAGTCGCTTACGCTGGGTTCTGAAGAATCCATATCCGACCCCGGCGTTTATGAGGAGGTAAAACGCGAAAACCAAAGCCTCATCTCCTAGTTCATCGTTGGCATTCCATCCATACTTTTCTCATTCATCCAAGAAGTGGATATTCCATTCCCGCTTATTTTAATGAATTTGATGCGGTTATATACAGCAGCATAAGGCTTTATTTGTTACTCCGGCATAAGGCAAACAACAAAAGCCGCCATCACGGCGGCTTTTGCTCCAATCAACTTGATGTTCTGTCTCTTACACGTCCGCCTGCTCCAACACCCACACGCCGTAAGCCGGCAGCTCGACTTCCTCTTCCAGCGAAGCACCTGTCAACAGCTCCCGTACCCGCTTCCGGAGCTTCACCGTAACCGGACGATCCGCATAATTCAGCAGGAAGACATACGCCCCCGCTCCCGAAGCGCGAATGCCCAGCTCCACTTCGACCGGCGCCTCGAGCCAATCCGCGACCGGCGAAGTCAAGCCCAGCTCGTCGATCAGCGCATCAACGACCGGTTCGCTGTACACCGCGCCGTAGTACCACGCTTCACCGCTGCCCGCCATGCGCCGGGTCAACGCCGGCTCGCCTTCGTAATACTCGCTCGCGTACTTCGCGACCACGTTCACATCCGGATCATTCACGCGCAAAATCTCGTTGAACCCGGCCGCTGTCGTTCCCTCGGCGAGACGCCCGCGTGCTCCCTTGATTTCCGCCGCCTTCGCGGTGCCTTTGATCATCGTGTAATCCTCGACCGTCACGCCGCACAGCTCCGCGACCGGTCCCGGCAGCGGCCGCATGTTCACTTGGCCGGTCGGATTTTTGTACCCCGTGCGCGCGCCGAAGAACAGCTTGCCGCCTTGCTCGACGTACTGCGTCAGCAGGTCCGCCGTTTCGTCCGTCATGATCGCCGCGTGCGGGTAGACGATGACCTTATACTTCGCCAGGTCCGCAAGCGTCGTCGCCGGACGCAGCGTGATGCGATCGACCGGAATATGCCGGTATTGCAGCTGCTTGAACCAAGCGCGCTGGCTCTGCCATTGGAACGGCCCATGCCAGACGTCGAATTCGCCGTCCCAGTGATTGTCGTAGTCCTGCAGCAGCGCGATGTCCGCCTGGTATGTCGTCCCTGCTATCGCCCCGCCGATCTTCGCGAACTCCTCGCCTACCTGCCCAACCTCCCGCACCCTGCGGTTCGGCCGGTTATGATGGTCATTGATGCCGTGCCAGTAAATCTCCGTGCCCATCGTCGCCGTACGCCAGCGGAAGTAGACGAGCAGATCGCAGCCGTGCAGCACGGATTGGTACGACCAGAGCCGGATCTGCCCCGGTCTTGGCGAGGCCATCTCCATCCGGTTCACCCAGCCGCCCGGACCGGACTGCTGCTCCATCACGCAGAAGTTCGGCGAGATCGAGCGCACGTTCGCGAGGTTCATGCTCCACGCCCGGTCCTTCAGCGGATTCTCGTCGTCGCCCGGGAAGATCGTCGAGAATTGCGGATACGAATCGTACGAGAAGAAGTCCAGCACCTCGTCCGTCATCGCGTGGCTGTCCAGATGGCCGAACAGCCCGTTCGTCGTCACCCAATGATGCGGCGCCAGCTCGCGGATAATATCGCCCTGCACCTTCGCGAACGAGATCGTGTTGTCGGAGATGAACCGCTTCTCGTCCAGCGCCAGATGCGGGTTCGGCGACGGGTTGGCCATCGGACGCGTCAGGTAGACCTGCTCCCAATCCGTATACGTCTGGCTCCAGAACACCGTACCCCACGCTTGGTTTAAGTTATCGAGCGTTCCATAACGCGCCTTCAACCATTCCCGGAACGCGACATGGTCAGCCTCCGCGTAATATACGTTCGATTCGCAGTTGAATTCGTTGTCGATCTGCCAGCCGATGACGGCCGGATGGTCCTTGTACGCCTCGACCATGTTCCGCGTGATCCGCGCACAGAGCTCCCGGTATTTCGGACTGGAATAATTGTAGTGGCGACGCATGCCGTGGCGGTGCAGCGTGCCATCCACGTCCGCATTGAGCACCTCGGGATATCGGTGCGTCAGCCAAGCGGGCGGCGTCGCCGTCGGCGTCCCCAGAATGACCTTCAATCCATATTGGTGCGCCAGGTCCATGACCCGCGTGAAAAAGCCGAAGTCGAACCGCCCTTCCTCCGGCTCCATGATCGCCCATGCGAATTCCGCCATTCGCACGACGGAGATGTTCAGCTCCCGCATGCGCCGAAAATCATCCTCCCATAACGCCTCCGGCCAATGCTCCGGATAATAACAGACACCTAACGTTAGCTCGTCCACCTGAATCGATTTTGCCATCTGCTGCTGCCTCCCCTTCGGTTCTCCTACCATCATTCTAGAGGACGCCGATGACAGATGGATATGACAAATTCCTGCGAAAGATATGAAATTCTTGTCATCCGATTGTCCAGAACTATTGGTATAATGTCGGGTAGATCAATCATGCTTGAAAAATTTTGCGTTTCTATCGGAGGACCGTCTCATGAAGGAACACATATTTCTGCCGAAGCCGATCTTCCCGCGACATGTCTGCTTCCCGGATTTCATCGGCGGCTACAGCGACTTTCCCGATCACGCCGTTAATCGGGAATTCGCCACTACGGACGTCAATTTGGATCGCTATTATAATCTGCACATCGTGCTTGAAGGCAAAGGATATGTACAGGAAGCGGGCACGACGTACGAATTGACACGCGGGCAAGGCTTCCTCTACGGTCCGGGTCTTCGGCAGCGGTATTATGCGGATGCGCGCGAACCGTGGGACATTCGATGGGTGCATTTCTACGGCATACGGCTGGAGGAATTGCTGAACGGGAAGGGACTGGACGAGCCATGGCTGTTCGGTCTGTCGGAGCTGGACTCGATCGCGGCCTTGGTCGAGCGGCTGCTTGGCTTGGGAAGAACGTACGAGGTGGAGGATGAATACGCGACGGCCGGCACGCTGTACGAGCTGCTGACCCGACTGCAGGCGATGGCGACGCAGCTGAACGTCCCGGTCAATCTGGCGGCGGACAAAATCCGGGCGGCCGCGAACTACGTGCGCGCGCACTGCCATATGCCTTTCACGCTCGAGGAAGCGGCCGCGATCGCCGGCTATAGTCCGCATTATTTCAGCCGCAGATTCAGCGCCGCGTTCGGCATGTCGTTCCCGGAGTTCGTGCTGGAAGCCCGCATGCTCCAGGCGAAACGGCTGCTCGCCTCCACCCGATTGTCCGTCAAACAGATCGCGCTCGAGACGGGCTTCTCGCAGACGAGTTATTTCAGCAAATGCTTTCGGCGGTTAGAAGGGATGACGCCGCTGGATTTTCGGGGGCTGCATCAGGATTAGGGGTTAAAAAATCGTACGGGTAAAAATTCGCGGCCTCCGGTTGGTGTGGGCTTTCACTCGCTGTTGTCTTCGGATTTCATTGAATTTGGTTGGTCTGGGGAGAAATCCGAAGACAAAGGCGACCGCTGCCGCTGCTCCATCTCCACACCAACTCTCCGGCTGCTATTCACCCGTTTAATATCATTTAACCTGACAACATTGTTAGGAAGGCAGAGGGGATGCGCCATGGGTGATGCATCCGTATAAGAAGCTAGTTCATAGTAACTTTCCAATAGAATCACCGCCTTTAATGCGCTTGTTGTGCGTTCTATATTATAGTAGATCTATGGAAAAACGACCAATCTACGACATGGATTTCTCATCCAACCACTATCTTCCCGGAAGGAGCTTGAATCGTGAACACGGATTTTCTCATCGGCTTCATGGAGACGGCCCGTACCAAAAGCATCGCGAAAGCGAGCGAATCGCTGCATCTTACGCATACCGCGCTCAGCAAGCAAGTGCGCAGCTTGGAGCAGCAGTTCGACGTCCAGCTGTTCACCCGCTCCTCGCAAGGGGTGGAGCTAACGGACGCCGGGAAGGTGTTGTTCGACGCTTCAACGGCGCTGCTCGATCAGCTATCGGTACTAACGAAGGCGCTTGAGCCCTACAAGGTATGGAAGCAAATTCGGATCGGGACGGTGCCGGACATCGCTTCCCGGTATCTATTGCCCTCCCTCCACAAGTTGGAGGCTCAAGGCCATCAGGCGGAATTAATCTATCGGCAGTCGACGGCGGAGGCCTATCGCATGTTGATGAACGGAGAAGTGGATCTGCTCGTGGCCGAGCGTATCTCCATGCATCCGGCGTTATGGATGGGGGATCTGCATCGGGAGCCGTTATTCGCGGTCGTGCCGAAGGGACATCCTTTCGCAGCCCAAACAGCCGTCACGTTGGACGAATTGAGCGGCGAGCCTCTCGTTCTGTATGCGGAGGGCTGCACCATTCGAGCCAAATTGACGGATCTATTCCTGGCCTTGCATCTTCCGATGCAAATCAAAACCGAGGTGAGCTTCAAAGAAGTCATCCTCGGCTACGTGGACCATGGCGCGGGACTGACCGTGCTGCCGGAATCTCATATGAGCACGCTGCCTGCCGATCGTTTAGTCGGCGTTCCTTTGGGACATCCGGATGCCGTGCGAACGATCGCCGTCTTTAGCACGAACCGGCAGAAAGGCAAGAAGATGGTCCAGCTGCTCCGTTAAATCACCGGGACGGCTTCCGGGATGCCGAACACTTGAAGCGAAATATACGGATACGTGCCATAGCGGACGGCCAGCTCCAGCTCCAGCAGCGTGAACCGTTCGATCGTCCGGTTATTGGCGAGCGGGCCGGCATGCAGGAAACGGAACGGAAGCGGGTTGAACCGCTGGATGAACTGCTGCACCGCATCTTCGTCGTCCCCGGTAACGAGCACGTCGCTCTGGCGATCCTGGAATTCCGGCTGCTCGAATACCTGGAAGAACGTATTCTTGAAGGCCCCGATGACGATCGATTCCGGCAGTAGAGCCTGCAACCGTTCGGAGGAAGACTCGCCCCAAGACGTCGTGAATCCGCTGAAGTCGGCATTGAACGGGTTGGCGATATCGACGACGATTTTGTTCTTGAGCTGCTCGCGGTTCGCCTCCGCCCATTCCAATATCGCCGCGGCCGGGAAAGCCGGAATGATGATGTCCGCCTGCAGCGCGTCTTCATACGTGCCAGTGACGATGCGTTCCTGTCTGAAGCCCTTAGCGAGCTCCGCCGCTGCTTCGGGATTGCGCGATCCCCACAGTACCTGCCCCTCCAAATTCGCCGCCGCTTGTTTCACCAACGCTTTACCCATATTTCCCGTGCCCAGTACGCTGATTTTTTTCATCGTAATCACTCCTCCTTTGAATTGATTTCAGCTTATCAGAGAAAAAGCGCCCTTCGAAGTTCCGCGATTTCGTCCCCCTCCCACTTTTGGTTTCGGCGCTGGAGAATGCAACGGAGGCAACGACGATTTCCCGAGCATAAAAAAGCACCCTGTTCGGGTGCTTAGCTGTAAACCGATCATGGCCGCAAAATCCGTCGATTAACCGATGGCGGTCATTCTTTGCTCCGGCGCATCCTCACTGCTGCTTAATGACCATCGTAATCTTGTAATTCGCATGCTCGTTGAGCCGTACCAGGAACTCATCGAGCACCTCGTTGGACGGAAAACGGCACTCCAGGAGGTAACATCCATCGCCGCTGATTTTATAGTTTCGCAGCACGTGGTTCTCTTGCGTCTTGATGAAGGAGAGGAACGGCTCGTGCTGGAGGCTTTTGGTGAAAATCGTAATGAACGCGTGCATGAAGCACCCGAGCTTGGCTTGATTGACTTTAATCGTATAACCTTCGACGACCCCGTTGTCCTCCAGCTTAGCGACCCGCGCCGCAGCCGCTTGGCCGGTGAGATGGACTTTCTCGCCCAGCTCCTTCATCGTAATTCGGCTGTTCAGCGACAACTCCTCTAATATGCGTATATCGGTTTGATCTAACATGCCATCACGTCCTTTATCGAATAAGCAGGATCTCTCCGTTCGCAGAGGGGGATCTGGCGATACGGCATTAACACTTTCAAAAATCAAGCCAATCGCGCGAATGACTTGATTTGTTCTATGTAACGGCAACCGGCTCCTCGTATACACTTAGGTCATGAAAGAAAAGGAGCTGATCACATGAAAGTAACGCAAATTAGAAACGCCACGCTAATCGTCGAGTATGCCGGGAGAACCTTCCTCATCGATCCTCTATTAGGGGAGAAAGGCGCTTACCCGCCTCTCGCCGATTCGATCCGTCAAGATCAGCGGAATCCGCTCGTCGACCTGCCGCTTCCCATCGACACTATTATAAAGGCAGACGCGGTCATTGTAACCCATCTCCATCGGGACCATTTCGACGAGGCGGCCAAAGCGGTATTGCCCAAACACCTCCCCTTGTTCGTGCAAAATGAAGACGATGCGGTCGAAGTACGCAAAGCCGGGTTCCTTCACGTCGAGGTACTTCAAGCGAATACAGTCTTCGAGGGCATCCAGCTGAGCAAGACGAAAGGCGAGCACGGCAGAGGCGAGCTGGTCCAACTCATGGGTCCTGTCAGCGGCGTCGTGTTCAAGCACCCGAGCGAGAAGACGCTCTATGTCGCGGGCGATACGGTGTGGTACGAAGGTATTCACGAAGAGATCGCCTTGCATCGTCCCGACATCATAGCGGTCAACGGCGGGGATAATCAGTTTCTTCAAGGCGGCTCGCTCGTCATGGGCAAAGATGATATCTACGAAGTTCACAAGGCGGCGCCGGATGCCAAGATCGTGTCCATCCATATGGAAGCCGTCAATCACTGGACGTTGTCGAGAGCGGAATTAAGAGATTTTGTTGCGGAGAAAGGCATCGCAGCGAGCGTGCTCGTTCCGGAGGATGGGGAATCGTACGTGTTCTAAAGAGTGAAACGTTTCAATTGATAAGCAATAGGCCGTACCGAACACGCCATCTAGGATGACGCCGGGACGGCCTCTTATCGTTAGAGGTATTGGGCTAACAGTCGTGCTTTACGCGCCATTGCTTTCCCCGTCCGAGCTAAATTGCCGCAGGAGTTTTTTCGGCGCATGTTCCGTCCAAAGCTTGCGAAAATGACTCCTCAACTCATCGAGATCGACTCCGGCAAGACGCACCAATACATAGGGGTACCCCCGATAATGATCCGTTATGTAATACGTCTCCGGATTGGCCTGCAGGAAGAAATCGCGGGTTTCTACGTCCATCTTTAACACCAGACACTGGCCGTCTTCGTGGAGCCTCGCCAGCATTTTGTCCTTCAGCTTGAACGAGGGCGTGCCGTAGGAGACGCTCTCCGCGACGCCCGGCAGCGAAAGCGCGATTTGACGAATGGCTTCCTTCGTTTCCATTTGTCCGCTCCTCTCCGAACTATTCATAGACTTCAGCCTTTCTGGATCGCCGATCGCAGCCGGGTGACAATCTCGGCTTGTTCCTCTCCCCGTAACTCGCGTATGCGAGCCGCAAAGGTGGGCACGAACCACTCCTCAAGCGTGCCTCGGTCCATTCCGGAAATCCTTTCGTACTCGCCTAAATAGGCTTCGGCGAATAGAACGCGCAGCGCCCTGTTCGTTAGCCAAGCCGGAGCATGCGGTGGCACGGCGCGCGAGTCGATCATCATGTATGTTCTGGCAACATCCGCGAGCCGATGTCCGACCAACGCGTTCATCCAATCAATAATAATTGGCCCGTTCGGCGAAAGGATGATATTTCCCGGATGGAAATCGTAATGGCATAAAGTCTGCTCTTCGGGTAAGGTCTCCAGCATGTCGAGCACAATGACTTTTTCCGGTTCCGTCATGACCTCTGAATGAATCACGTTGGCGGACAATTGGGTTCGTAAATTCGATTGGACGTCAGTCTGAACCTCGTGTAACTCGATGTGGAGCTGGGCCATTAGCTTGGCACAGTCGGAGACGCTAGACTCGGTTGGCTCGATGGAGGACAGCATCGTCTGCCCTTCGATCTTCTCGTAGATGAGACACGTCTTTCCCTCATATTCCGTCAACCCGGAGAACCGAGGCGCCTTTATTGAAAGCCGGTCTACGATTTCCGCATTTCGGGCTTCCTTCATCGCTTCCTCGCGCGCATTCTCCTCAAGATGAAAAATTTTGATCACTTCGCTTGTTCCCCATTCGAAGACATTCGCCGTGTTCCCGACACCCAGGAGCTGGCCGATCCTCATCGCGACGACCCCTTTTCCGCTACTTTTTCGACTGCGCTCTTTCAGCCCCATCATACCATATGCTGGTATTTCATAAGACTAACGTACGTCATCTAGACTAAAAAAAGGCTACAGACGAGGCTCCCCCTCATCCATAGCCTTCTCCTAACCCTACTTTCCCTCATTCCCCCACACCGGATAATCCGTAATCATCCCGTCCACGCCCAGCCGCGCGACGCGCTCCATCTCCCGCTCATCGCGAAGCGTCCACGCCATCACCTTGCGGTCTAACGCATGAATGTCCCGGACGAGCTTGCGGTCCAGCACCTCGTAATTGCAGTTGATATAGTCCGCGTACGACGCCAGATCCGCTAGCGTGTCTGGCGAGAGCGGGTGCTGGTCCGGATGGATGAGCACCGCCCGCGGGATGTCCGGGAGCCGCTCGGCCAGATAGCGGATCGACTCCCGCTCGAACGACTGGATCATGATCGGCGCAGCCTGCCCCTCCTGAGCAGCGATCACGGCGACGTCATATTCTTCGATCAGCTGTGCCAGCTTCTCCTCGATCCCCGGATAGGACGCCGTCTCCTTCAGCTCGATCAGAATGCCGATTCGCCCTGCGAAGCGGTCCAACACCTCGCGCAGCAGCGGGATTCGTTCCCCTCGATAAGCCGGGTCGTACTTACTTCCCGCGTCGAGCCTGCTAATCTCCGCCCATGTGCGATCCTTCACCGGCCCAACCCCGTCCGTTGTCCGCTCCAGCGTCTCGTCATGGAGGACGACCAGCTCGCCGTCCTTACTAAGGTGCACGTCGAGCTCGATATAATCGGCTTTCATCTCGATGGCCAGTTCGAAGGCGGCCATCGTGTTCTCCGGCGCGTAACCGGAGGCTCCCCGATGCGCGATGATCGGGATCCCTCCAGACAGGCGCGGCGACAGCATGAACGAGGTCAGGATGAGCAAAGCCGCGGCGGCCGCCAGTCCCGCCGCCCCCGCGCGCAGCAGCGACATCCGCTTGGCTCGGCGTGTCACGTCTTACGCCTCCGTTAGCGTACGCTCGCCGCTTGAGCGCTGATCGCCGCGAGCAGCCGGTCCGGATAGTTCGTCGTGATCCGCAGATCCGGGTAACGGCCGACCAGCTGTTCCAGCAGCTCCGGATCGTCCACGGTCCACACGCCGGCATCAATGCCTGCTTCGGCCATTTGCGCGAGCAGCTCCGGCGTCGCGAACCCATGGTGGATGGAGAGACTCGTCGCACCGGTGAACGCGAGCTGCTCGAGCAGCAGCGTCGGCTTGCCGAGGAGGATCAGCCCGGTCGCGATCTCGGGCGCAAGCTCATGGGCCAGCTTCATCGAATCGTGGTCGAAGGACGAGAGGACGACCTGCTCCTGCATGCCGTGCTGCCGGATCAGCGAGACGACCTTCTCCTCCAGCCCCCGGTTCAGCTCGCCCATCGTCTTCAGCTCGACGGCCAGATGGACGCGGCCCTTGCACAGCTCCAGCACGTCTTCGAGCGAAGGAATTCGCTCCCCGGCAAATTCAGGCGCGTACCAGCTGCCGGCGTCCAGCTGCGCAAGCTCCGCGTACGAAGATTCGCGCACGGGACCTTTGCCGCTCGTCGTCCGGTTCAGCGTATGATCGTGAATGACGACCGGCACGCCGTCCGCCGACAGATGCACGTCCAGCTCGATATAATCGATCGCAGGCTCCTTCAGGGCCAGCTCGAAAGCGGCCATCGTATTCTCGGGCGCGGCGCCCGACCAGCCTCGATGCGAGACGATGACGGTCATGGTTCATCCAACCTTTCTGTAATGGGGTTATTTCACGCCGCTGTAGACGAAGGCGCGGATAATGTGACGCTGCGAGAAGAAGAAGGCGACGAGTATCGGCGCGACGAGAATAAGATTGCCCGCCATCAGCGTGTTCCACGTTGCCACGCCCTCTACCTCGCGTATCTTCGCGATGCCGAGCGGCAGCGTGCGGGCGGCCTCGTTCGTCGTCATGACGAGCGGCCAGAAGTAGTCGTTCCAATGCGCGATGAAGCTGAACAGCGCGAACGTGACCAGCACCGGCTTCACCAGCGGGACCATGAGTCGGACGATGATCTTCCACTCGCTGGCTTGGTCGAGGCGAGCCGCTTCGATCAGCTCCTCCGGCACCTGCATGAACCCTTGGCGCAAGAGGAAAATACCGAAGGCGCTCGAGGCGAACGGAAGGATAAGTCCCAAGTGCGTGTTGAGCAGCTTCAAGGCGCTCAGCTCCAGATAGACCGGCAGGAAGATGAGCTGGGCGGGGATCATGAGCGTCACCATGACGACACTGAACAGCAGCTTCGAGCCGATGAATTGATAACGGGCGAACGCGTAAGCGGCCGGGATGATCGTCAGCGCCTGACAGATCAGAATGCCGATGGCCACGATGAGGCTGTTCAGGAAATATTTCAAGAACGGGCCCGTATTCCACGCCTCCGCATAGTTCTCCCAGACCGGCTGCTTCGGAATCCACGCCGGCGGGAAAATCATCGTCTCCGGCAGCGTCTTCAGCGACGTCGAGAGCATCCAGCCGAACGGCATCGCGAACACGAGTACCAGCAGCAGCAGGCACAGGACGTTGAGCACGCGCAGCGCCATGCGGCCGGCGCGTGCCAGAGCGGCCTGCGTCTCCCCGCTCCGCTCCATGCTCCGGGAGAGCGCCGCGTCGCCGCTTTCGGCGAGAATGCCGGATTTGGTTGCTTTCACTTGCTTCACCACTTTCTAACGGTAATGAACGCGGCTGGACAGCAGCCGGAAGTAGACGATCGTGAGCAGCCCGACGATCGCGAGCAGAATGACGCCCGCCGCCGAGGCGTACCCGATCTTGAAGAAACGGAAGCCATTCTCGTAAATGTAGTACACGAGCGTGTTCGTCGAGTTGATCGGTCCGCCCTGCGTCATGATCGCGATCGTCTCGAACACCTGGAACGAGCCGATCATGTTGATGATGACAAGGAAGAAAATCGTCGGCGACAGCATCGGCAGAATGATGCGGCGGAATGTCGTCCACGGCTTGGATTGATCGAGCGCTGCCGCTTCGTAGATGTCGGCGGGTATGCTCTGCAAGCCCGCGATGAAGACGAGCGTATTGTAGCCGATTCCCTTCCACACCGCCACGATGACGAGCGACGCGAGCGACGTGCCGGGATGCGACAGCCACTGCAGCTTCTCGAAGCCGAACAGCCCGATGACCCAGTTCAGCAGCCCGTACTCCGGGTCCATCAGCCAGCTCCACAAGAGCGAGATGGAGACGAGCGAGATGATATGCGGGCTGAAGATCGCGCCCTGCACGAACGCGTGGAACACCCCTTTGCGGTTCAGCCACAAGGCCAGCAGCAGCGACAAGCCGGTCGTCAGCGCCACGGTCATCAAGGTATAAAGCGTCGTGTTGGACAGCACCTGACGGAAATCCTCATCGGTGAGCAGATCCTTGAAGTTCTGCAGCCCGACGAACGTTTTGTCCGGACTAACGAAGTTCCAGTCGTAGAAGCTCAAGTAGATCATGTAGAAGATCGGATAGATGAAGAACATCGAGAAAATGATGATCGACGGCGCAACCATGCCATACGGACGCAGCTTCTCCCAGACGGTCATGTTACGCTCCTCCGGCCGCCGCGAGCTGCCGCTCGTGAACGCGCACGCCGTACAGGCGCTTGCCGTCCGGCCCGAAGAAATACAGCTGGTCGTACGGGATGACGACGCTGACGGTCGATTCCTCGCGCAGCGGCTCGAGGAACGTCTTCACGAAGAACGCGCCGCCGGGCGCCTTGATCTGATAGATGTTCTCCGCGCCGAGACTCTCTCGCGTCATGACTTCGCCCGTCAGCCGGTAGCCCTCGTGCATGCCGCCCCAATCGAATAGCGCCTGCTCGGGCCGAAAACCGATCTTCGCGACCGTGCTCTCGCTCTCGAGCGCAAGCCCCGCCGCATCGCGCGTATCCAGCACGTTCATCGCCGGCGTGCCGATGAACTGGGCGGTGAACAGATTAGCCGGGTCGTGGTACAGCTTCATCGGCGAATCAGCCTGTTGAATGACGCCTTTATGCATGACGACGATCTCGTCGCCCATCGACATCGCTTCCACCTGATCGTGCGTCACGTAGACGAACGTCGTCCCAAGGCGCCGGTGCAGCTGAATGAGCTCCGTCCGCATCTGGTTGCGCAGCTTGGCGTCGAGGTTGGAGAGCGGCTCGTCGAGAATGAACACCTTCGGCTTCTTCACCATCGCGCGGGCGAGCGCCACCCGCTGCCGCTGGCCGCCGGAGAGCTGCTGCGGCTTGCGGCCCAGCAGCTGATCGAGACCGACGATCTCCGCGATCTCGCTAATCAGCTTCTCGCGTTCCGCCTTCGCGACCCCGCGATTCTTCAGTCCGAATTCGATATTGCCCCGTACGGTCATCGTCGGGTAGAGCGCGTAGTTCTGGAATACCATCGCCACGTCCCGGTGGCCGGGCGCCGTGTCGTTGACGCGCTTGCCGCCGATGCGGATCTCGCCGCCGGTCGCGCTCTCGAGGCCCGCGATCATGCGCAGCGTCGTCGATTTGCCGCAGCCGCTCGGACCGACGAGCACGGTGAAGGACCCGTCCTTGATCGTCAGATTCAAGTCGTCGATGACCGTCTCGTCCTTATATTTCTTGCAAATGTTGATCAGCTCGATCTTGGCCATATTCTGCCGCCCTCCTTGTCGTTGCCTGCTGAATCCGGCGCAGCAGCCGTTCCAGCTCATCCAGCTTCGTGAACCGGAGATCCCACCGCGAAGACTCCGCGCTCGCATACGGGGAGATCAGGCACGTGCGGCCCCCCAGCCGGCGGACCGGCTCCAGATCGTTCCAGCCGTTATCGCCAACGGACAGGATCTCCTCCGGCTTATACCCTTGCGCCAGCAGAACCGTTATATAACGGGCGATGCCCTCGGGCTTCTCGGCTCCGCAATATACTTCGTCGAACAGATGATGGATCTCCATATGATGAAGAAACGCCAGCCCCGATTCCAAGTACGTGTTCGTCATGACGACCTTCTTCTCGATCGCCGTCAGCGCGGCGAGCGCCTCGAACAGACCGCGGCTGGTGGGGAAAAGGTACGGCTCCCGCACCATCTCCTCGCGCACCCGCCGGAACGCTTCGAGCCGCTTCTCCTCCGGCAGCTTGTAGCGGAGGCCCAAGACCGCCGCGATCCCCCACGGATCGCCGAACGGCACGAGCTGTTCCGGCAGCGCTGCTTCATCCGCGGTTAGAGCAGCCATGTCGTCGCGAAGCGCAAGCTCCGTCCCGTCCCAGCTTAACGCCCGCACGAAGCGTCCCGCTTCGCGCACGAGCACCGCGTCGTCTGCCGCATGGTAGAAATGTCCGCATTGCACCGGATGGCTGCCGGCGAGGATCGCCATGCCGAGCGAGACGGCCTCTTCGGTATGCGGCTCGGCTGCGGTCTTCTCCAGCAAATAGCGAATGTAGCGTTCCATGAACGTATGATCCTGGTACAGGGTGCCGTCCATATCGAAAATAACGACTCTAAGGTCGGACAACCAGTGTTCCGGCTCCATCTGAGCACCCCCGTTTGATGTCGCGCACGGCGGCGAGGCGCCCCGCCTGCTCAAGGCGTACCGCCTCGCTTGCCCGCTCGGTTTGCTATCGTGTACGTCGAAGATTACTTGGACAAGAGCTTATTCGCCTTCTCCGCCGCTTCATTCAAGGCTTCCTGCGGCGTTACCTTCGGATCGAGGATCGCTTTCTCGATCGCCGTCTTCAGAATGCTCGCCACCTCCGGATAAGCCGTCTCCATCGGACGCGGTCTCGCGTATTCCAGCTGATCGACTGCGACTTTATATTGCGGGAATTGCTTGAAGTGCTCCTTCAGCTCATCCGTCTCGAGCGCCGAGAGACGCGTAGGCAGGTAGCCGACATGCTTATGCTGGTAGATGGTGCTCTCCGCCGTCGTCATGAACTGGACGAACTCCCATGCCGCTTCCTTCTGCGCTTCGTCCAGCTTGGAGGTGATGACCAATTGGCAGCCGCCCGTCGGAACGCCGTAGCTTTTGTTCGCCGGCATGAACGACGTCTCCATCTCGAATTTGTTGCCTTTGGCGATCTCCAAGCTGCCGGAGACGCCGGCCGTGGAGCCGAATTTGAACGCGGCCAGCTGGTTGGACCAGTCCTTGTCGGCCGTCGCGCCCGCTTCGTCGCCGACCGGGATTTTGATCAGCCCTTCGCCCGCGAGCTTCTTCCAGAACTCGACCGGCGCCACGCCTTCCGGCGTGTTGAACGCCGCCGACTTGCCGTCCTCGCTCAGCATCGTGCCGCCGCTCTGCGCCACGAGCCCTTCGTAGTACCAAATATCCGCCGGCATCGTCATGCCGACTTTGCCTTTCTCCTTGAGGGTGCGGGAGTATTGCTCCAGTTCATCCCACGTCTTCGGCCCCGCCGGATCGAGACCCGCTTCCTTGAGCATCGTCACGTTCTTGTATAGAATCGGCGTGCTGCGCATGAACGGAAGACCGTACAGCTTGCCATCCACGTAGGCGTTGCCCATCAGCCCCGGGTTGAAGTCGTCCAGCTTCACCTTGTCCTTGTCGCGCTCGGCGAGCTCGGTCAGCTCCTGCAGCATGCCCGAGCGGGCGAATACGCCGGTCGAGGCGATCTCCAGATCCGATATCGCCGGCGCATTGCCCGCGGCGAACGCCGCCTGCACCTTCGCGTGCAAATCATCGTAGCCGCCTTGGTGCTCGGCGACGATCTCGATGCGGTCCTGCGATTCGTTGAAACGCTTGACGAGCTCTTTCTTCGCTTCCTCGATCTTGCCGCCGAAGGCGTACCAATATTTGAGGGTGATCTTCTCGCCGCCTGCTTCCGTCTTTGCGGTATTCTCTGCGGCGCTGGCCGTCTGAGCGTTATTGCCCGCGTCTGTTGCACCTCCGGTATTCTCCGCGTTCCCCCCGTTGCCGCCTCCGCATGCCGCCAAGAGGACGGACATGGCTACCGGTAGTGTTACGCTAGCAATCTTCTTTTTCATCTTCTAAACCCTCCGCTTTTTCCAACTTGAGGTTGGGCGAGCAGCAAAAAGAAACCTGAATCAGAACTGTGGCGCCAGCGCCTACAGCCCGATCAGGTTTCTCCGTGAACTCCAACCTTGATTGGTTATTTACTTGTCACCATGAATACTACAGGACAACTATTAAACGAGCGTTACCGAATTGCTAAGAATATATGAACAAAGGAATCTCCTCCCCCTTCCCCCTCCGCCGAGGGGAACCAAAGGACTTCGCCCTGTCCCTCCCCCTTCCCCCTCCGAAGAGGGGAACCAGAGGACTTCGCCCTCTGGACTCCCTCTTCGTGCGAACACAATTGTTCGCGGTCGGCGGGTCGGCTTGAGCTGGGCACGCTTTTGTCCTTCCGGACAAAGCTTCATACGAATGGGGAGAGCACCTTCGCTTCCTTCGCTATCGCGCAGCTTTATGTTGTTTGATCTACAACATGCAGGACTGCAGATTGGAAATGCGGCATTCAGCAACCCGGCTAGGCCATCTGCCTGACGTTCCGGGCGTCCCGCAGCTGATGGACGGCTGTCCACAGCTCCGGCTTGGACGCGGAGATCGCGGTCGCGCCATGTTTCAGACATTGGTGGGCATGCTCCGTCTCATATAACAGCCCGCCGGTAATGATCGGTAGATCCGTGAAAGTCTTGACGAGTCCGATCATCTCCGGAATGCGCGCCGGCATCAGCTCGACGATGTCCGGTTCGGTCTGGCTCAAGCTCTTGGCGATATTGTCCAGCCCTTCCGAATCGACGAGGAAGAAGCGCTGAATCGTGATCAGCCCCATCTTCTTCGCGGTACGCACGACGGTTGTCTTCGTCGTAATGATGCCGGCCGGCTTGATCGTCTTGGCCAAATAATCCAGTCCGTGGTGGTCGGTGCTCAGTCCCCCGATTTTCTCCAGATGAAGGAAGACCGGCAGTCCATGCTCGTTGAACAGATCGACGTAGCCCTTCAGCACGCCGATATGGCCGGTCAGAAGGAAGACGCCGCTGAGGATGTGCCTGTGGCGCAGCGCCACCTCGATATGCTTCGGCTCCTTGATCGAGGCGATCATCCGATTCGCGGCAAGCCGATCGTAGAAGGCATCCCGTATGGCGGGCGGTTTGATCCGCTCGCTCATTGCGGGTTCAGCGCCGTCAGGCAAGCAACGAGACATTCCCGCTCCTCCGCTTGACCGCGTGCGTCCGGGTTGTGGCGAAAATGCGGCATAAGGCCGTGAAGCCTCCGGGCATGCGCCGCCATGTCGGCGTCGTCGCAGTCGACGGCCGTGATGCGGATATCCCGCTCGCCGAGCTCGACGACGCGGAAGCCGTGCTGGTCGATACACGCCGACAGCTGCACGAACGTCCAGTTCTCCTGCCGCGCGATCGAATCGACGTGCGTGTGGCCGTTGAAGTAGACGCCTACGCCTTCCTTCCGACGGAGGATGCGCCACATATCGATGCTCGGGTGAATGGAGCCTTTGTCCGTCTCCGAACGCGTCGTTGTTTGGTACACCGGATGATGACCGAATACGAGCAGCGGTTTGTTGCCGGACGCCTGCACGACGCCTTCGAACCAATGCAGCTGTTCGTCGTCGAGCCAGCCGCCCCAATCCGCATGATCCATCTCTTTGGCGGTGTCCAAGAAGACGAGCGTTGCTTGCTCCGTATCGATCGCATGGTAGCGCCGGCCCCCGGTGAGCGCCAGCACTTCGCGGCGAGTCTGGGCATATAGATCGTGATTGCCCAACACATGGACGAAGTTGCGTTCCTTGCGGCGGAGCAGCTCATAGACCTCCAACAGCTCAGTGGTGGTTCCGTAATTCGTCAAATCCCCGAGCGAGATATGGAAATCCGCATCCATGTCCAGAAACCGCTCCAGCACCGATTCATAGAAACCAGCCCGCGCCTCTTGCCATCCTTCGACCGCTTCGTCGATGTCGTGGTAATGCAAATCTCCCATCAGCAGCAATTTCATGCGTTCGTCTCCCCTTCCGCTTCACGCGATAAGATTGTCCGCCTCCTATGTTACCGGGGAAACGTCGGCGTTTCGTTAGATTGGTCCGAATATTTTGTAAAGTTGGGAACGAGAACCTGCTAGGCGGAAGCGAACTGCGGCGAATACCGGAGACCTGACCACGTATAAACGTCTGCCGCATCATCATAGTGTAGCTATGACAATAACAACAACGGTACGCCTCTCCGGCCGGGAGGGGGCGGAAAGGAAGGCACCTTAATGTCCGAGCAAGCGTGGTTCGAGCATCGATTCTGGCTTCAAATACTTGGCGATCATGCGCGGTTCATCCTTCAATCTTTGGCCCCGGGCGAGAAAGCGGATATCGGGAAGGCCGATTCGTTCAAACAGGTATTCGATGATCTGCTGGGTCAGGCGAGACAAGGCGGGAGCGGACCTTCGCTTGCAGCCCTCAACGCCAAAGCCGCCGAAGCGGCCGCTGCCTTCCGCGTCTTCAAGCTGAATTTGCTGGATCGTCGGCTGCTGAACCGCATTCAGCTGGCGCTGACGCCCACTTTTCTCAATCACATGATCAACGAGCTGGACGAATACGCCAAAATCCTGCAGGCGCTGCTAAACAACCAAGCGGTTCCCGTCTACCATCCGCTCCATTACGATCTCCTCTGGCTCCCCGATGCCGCAGGTCACGCGAGCGCGATCGCCAGCGACCTGGACGGCGTCGAGAAACGGCTCATGAAGAAGAGCAAGGAGTTCGAGCGGCATTTCGAGCAATTCTATCTGAAGGCCGTCGAGCTGGCGGGCTATCTGCGGACAATGAGGGAGCACTATCCGGCTATCGCGAAATTTCACCGGGACGTGGATATGGAGATGAACGTCTTCAAGGGCTTCCTGCACGAGATCGAGCAGCTCGATCTTAGCGCCGAGGTGCTCAGCCGCATCAACCCGCTCATGCCGGACCATATGTTTCGCGAGGAATGCTACTACCTCATGAAGCTTGCCCAAAGCGGGGCCGTCCCGCCGCCGTCGTGCGATCCCGCCAAGCCTAGAATCGAGGTTTAACTGTCGAGAAAGGGCTTCGCCCATCGAGAACCCGTTTGTTTTACCCTCGCCCCTTCCCCCTCCGCCGAGGGGAACCAGAGGACTTCGCCCTCTGGACACCCTTCTGCGTGCAGCCACCATTGTTCGCGGTCGGCGGGTTGCTTCGAGCTGGCACGCTTTTGTCCTCGCGGACAAAGCTTCAGTGGGTTTTGAAGTTCTAAGACATAAGACTGTCAACTATAGGCCATGGGTGGCTTCATCGGACATTTTTCCTTAACCTGACAGCACGGCTCCCTCCATAGGGGGAACCAGAGGGTTGAGACTATGCTTCCGATATCGCTTTTCTTCGAAAAACGTTCACCTAGGGACACCGCTATTCATCCTGCCTTCTACGCGGCCTGTAGGTATTGTACTTGATGCACCTCCATGCTAACTTTCGCTTTCGTCCGCTCCGGCGGATACGCTTTACGTTTTACACAACATGAACGGTCACATAATTTCCTAAACAACCAAAAAGCCCGAAGGAGCGTAACGACACGCTTCTCCGGGCTTTGGTTATAATATTCGCTTGGTGCCACCGAATTTGACGATTTTACGCCAGATGGGTAACGGCCGCTCTTTCGATCGCAAGTCCCTGCTTGTAGCGATCCATGAAGACCTCGAAGCCTTCGACGTCCTTCGCATCCGGGGCGATCTTCTCGCCCGACTGACCCGCGAACACGCGATCATTCAGATATTGCTCGAGCGTCTCGCCCTCGCCTTTGTTGACCATGTACGACGCCAGCAGGGCAATGCCCCACGCGCCGCCTTCGCCGGCCGTCTCCATGACGGAGACCGGCACGTTCAGCGCGGCCGCCATGATGCGCTGGCCGACGCCCTTCGTCTTGAACAAGCCGCCGTGGCCGAGAATCTCGTCCAGCTTGACCGCTTCTTGCTTGAGCAGAATGTCCATGCCGATCTTGAGCGCCCCGAGCGCCGTGGACAGATGCACGCGCATGAAGTTCGCCAGGTTGAAATTGCTGCCCGAGGAACGTACGAATAGCGGACGTCCTTCCTCGAAATGCGTCATATGCTCGCCGGAGAGGTAACCGTATGCGAGCAAGCCGCCGCAGTCCGGATCGCCTTGGAGCGCGAGGTTGTACAGCGTGCCGTACAGCTCGTTCTTGTCCAGGTTCATGCCCATCGCCTTGCCGAATTCCTCGAACAGGCCGACCCATGCGTTCAGGTCGGAGGAGCAGTTGTTGGAATGCGCCATCGCGACCAGGTTGCCGGTCGGCGTCGTTACCAGATCGATCTCGTCATAGGCTTTGGACAATTCCTTCTCCAGGACGACCATCGCGAATACCGACGTGCCCGCCGATACGTTGCCGGTCCGCTGCGCGATGCTGTTCGTCGCGACCATGCCCGTTCCGGCGTCGCCTTCCGGCGGACAGAGCGGGATGCCGGCTTGCAGCTCGCCTGTCGGATCGAGCAGTTGCGCCCCTTCCGCCGTCAGCGCCCCTGCGCGCTCGCCCGCGGACAGCACTTGCGGCAGAATGTCCTGCAGCTGCCAAGGCAGGTTGCGAGAGGCGTTCAGCTCGTTGAACTGGCCGATCATCGCCGCGTTGAAGGCTTTCGTATGAATATCGATCGGGAACATGCCGGATGCTTCGCCGACGCCAAGCACCTTCTCGCCGGTCAGCTTCCAATGAATGTAGCCGGCAAGCGTCGTCTGGAATCGGATGTTCGAGACATGCTCTTCGCCATTCAGGATCGACTGGTACAGGTGCGCGATGCTCCAACGCTGCGGAATGTGGAAGTTGAACAGCTTAGTCAGCTCGGCCGACGCCTGCTCCTGCAGGTTGTTTCTCCATGTGCGGAACGGAACGAGCAGCTCGCCAGCTTCGTCGAACGCCATGTAGCCGTGCATCATGCCGCTGAATCCGATCGCGCCGATCGTCTGGAGCGTGACGCCGTACTGGCGCTTCACCTCATCGGCCATCTTCCGATAGCTGTCTTGAATGCCCTTCCAAATCTCTTCGACGCTATACGTCCAAATATTGTTCACCAAGCTATTCTCCCAGTCATGTGCGCCGGAAGCGATTGACGTATGGTCCTCGCCGATGAGCACCGCTTTAATGCGCGTGGAGCCCAGTTCGATGCCAAGGACGGTTTTTCCGCTCTGAATGGCGTTTTTCACATCAACACTCATGCTTAATCCCCCATCATCATTCATGATTTCCAATCCAATTAACTGATTAATATATTAGCAAATATGTAACCCATATTACCATAGAATCAAAGTCTAGAAAATTGTAATTTTTTTCGATTCGCGGCGTTTCGGCATCATAAAGGATATGCCCGCAGTTCCGTCCTGCTCGCCGGCCTGGACGTGTATCTTCTGATGCACTAATCCCTCAATTGGTTTAAATTTGCACGTCCCAGTCCCACCTGCTACTATTTTGTGTGGGTCTATAGTTTCATTTGGTAGAATTAGATGACAAAGGATAACAGAGGTTCAATATGAGAGGGGCGTAATTTTGTTGTTGAAGTCGAAACGAGTCGCAGCTCTGCTATTAGCAGGCCTGCTAAGTCTCCCGCCTGGAATCGGCGCGGCTGCCGCAATGCCAGTCCAGGATGCTAAGGGACATTGGGCTGAGAACACCTTGTCCAAGTGGGTGAATAACGGTTGGCTGAAGGGACAGCCGGATGGCAGCATCTCGCCGAACAAATTGATTACTCGGGCCGAGGTCGCGGCGCTGGTCAACGCCGCCTTCGGGTTTACCGAGAAGGGGAATGACGTCTACCGAGATGTGAAGTCCGGACAATGGTTCGCTTCAGCGGTCGCAATTGCCGCCAAGGCGGGCTACATGAAAGGCGGATCTGACGGCCGTTTTCGCCCGAATGACGCGATGACGCGCCAGGAGATCGCGGTGCTAATCGCGAACCTACTGCAACTAAAGCACGTCGATCCTCCTGTGGCATTGAAGGATGCGGCGAACGCGCCGACTTGGAGCAAGGGCGCTATAGGCGCGGTTGTGGACGGCGGCATCATGGTCGGTCAGACGAGCGGATCGTTCGGCTTGCTGGCCAAGACTACGCGCGCGGAGACGGTCGTCATCCTCGAGCGCGCGCTTACCAAGCGGACAAGCTCCGTTCCGGAGACCGTGTACGGACAAGCGGGTACCTTCGATGCCGCTTCGAAGATCGACGGTTCCGTGCGAATCACGTCTACGGACGTTGTCCTGAAGAACGCGGATGTGGCGGGCGATCTTATCATTGATCGCGCGGTAGGCGAAGGCGACGTCACCTTGGACGGCGTCACCGTCAAGGGCAAGTTGATCATAAACGGCGGAGGCGCGAACAGCATCCACCTGCATGACACGGAAGCATCAGCCGCTGTGGTCGACAAGGAGGGCAGCCCGGTGCGGATCGTCGCAGATGGCGTCCAACTAGCTGGAGAATTAAGACTGCAATCTCCCGCGATCATCGAGCAGACGGGAAGCGAGATCCCGAACGCGGTCATTGCCCCAGACGGTCAGGAATCAGGGGAATTCACGCTCAGCGGGACGTTCGACCGCGTGCAAGTCAGCGGATCGAATGCAGGCGTCTCGCTCCTTAAGGGCAGCGTCACAGCGTTCGAAGTCGGCAAGGGATCGGTGAATACGAAGCTTCAGCTGGCGGCCGGAACGAAGATCGGCGAGTTGCGGCTGAACGGACCGACTGCCGTTAAAGGACAAGGCGAGATCGGAAAGGCGATCGTATCCGCTTTTGGTTCTACCCTGGAGCAGGAGCCGGGACGCATTGAGTTGTCCGCCGGCACTTCGGTCACGGTCGGCGGCAAGCCTGTAACGGAAAGCACGCCGGCTGGCGGCGCTACCAGCGGTGGCGCTCCCGGTGGCGGTGTTCCCGGCGGTGGCGGCGGTCTGCCCGGCGGTGGAGGTTCCAGCGGAGGCGGTACGACAAGCGGACCGGCGGATGCCTTGTTCGACACAAGCCGCACCGTTCGTGGCGGCACGACGGTTGCGCTGAAGAGCGCCCCGGCTTACGGAACTGCCGTTTGGCTCGCGCCGGCGGATACGAAAGCATTCGCGGAGGGTTCGAAGATGACCCGCCTGAAAGGCAACGGCATCGCCAAGAAGCTGGCTGCCCCTGCCGAACCAGGCGATTATCGGCTGTATCTCGTTACCGGCAGCACTGCCTCTGCTCCTTCGGCCGCGGTGCTGAAGGTCGAGAATACGGCGAATGTATCCGGCACTGTTAAGTTAAAGGATGGCACTGCCTTTGCGATATCGGATCTTGTTATTGAAGGAATAGATGGGAATGGCGCATCCCAAACGTACAAAACCGGCGTAGACGGCGGGAGGTTCAACCTCTATCTTCCGGATGGCGGCTACCGCGCCACCAAACTGATGGAGCGTGCCGGGGCCAAGACGGAGACGGGGCTGTATTACTCTTTTGACGTGCGGGAAGGAAAGCTAGTCGGCGGCGAATCGCTGAGTTTCACGGCCTACGTAACGGCGGACTTTACCGCCTCGGGTACCGTTCAATTCGCGGATGGGGAAGCCGTGCCAAACGGGACGCTGATGATAAGCGACAAGAATAACGACGCTACATACCGTGCACTGGTGAAGGACGGGAAGTTCGGACTGTATTTGCCACACGGCGAATATGAAGTGAACACTTACCATGATGAGGCAAAACGCATCCACCGCAATCTCCATCAAGTCTTCGCCGTCGCGCCGAACGAGAGTCAACCGCTTGCGCTTACTGTGGAGAAATCTAACTTTACGGGTACGCTGAAGGATGCGAAGAATCAGCCGGTGGCATCCGGTACCGTGACGATTTCCAGCCAGACGATCGATTACTATGCCGGGTTCGTAGTAAACGGAAGCTTCTCTTTATATCTGCCGGATGGCAGCTATGAAGCAAGCCATTATGATAATGGACGAACCGCATTCCCGATTCATGCGAACTTCAGCATTCAAGACGGCAAACTTGTCGAAGGCAGCTCGGATTTCTCCTTAATTCCGGAGAATCTGCGCGCGGTCGTTACCCATGGCGGCCGACCGGCCGAGGACGGCTATGTAAATATTGTCACGCAGGGCTATAGCGCGAATTCAGAAGTGGTAGACGGCCGTTTGAGCGAGCCGCTGCCGGAAGGAAGCTACACGATCGAATCCTATACCAACGGTCACGGGTACTTTGCCTTGAACGTTCCGGTAGAGATCGGCGCCGAGGTCAAGACGATTGAGTTGACGATTCCGGACGCGAATCTGAAGGGTACCGTATCGGACGCGAACGGGGATCCCGAATATGCGAATGTTGGATTTACGAATGTAAACGCTCCTGGCCGCATCCATTCCGTGCCGGTACTGGAAGGCCAGTTCGAGGCGAGCTTGCCAGATGGTACCTACGCTTTCGGTTATAACAGCTCTGTGATCGACAATCCGATGCCTTTGGGCCGAATTACGATCGCCGGAGGTAAAGCCGATCAGGCTCAGCTTACGCTGACGGTACCGCGCCAGAACGTGAACGGGACGATCACGGATGAAGACGGGAAGACGCTGCCTTACGTGAGAACGCTCCGCATCCAATCGGCCGGCGGCGGCGCGGAAACGATCCGGAACGTAACCGTACAGAACGGCAAGTTCCGGCTGTACTTGCCGGATGGTCAATATGAAATCGTGAGTTATAGCGCGGGTGGATACTACGACATTCCAGTCAACCTGCCGCTGTCGGTTAACGGTTCGGCTTCGCCAGTGGTCAAAATTACGGGCTCCGTGAAAGGGATGCTCCGAGACGCAGCGACGGATCAAGCCATCTCCGGGGTTGATCTCGTCATTGAGCCGGCCAGCGGAGCGAGCGTGAAGCAATTCATTCCGGTATGGGAAGGCCGATTCTCGGCCAATCTGCCAGATGGCCGCTATCAGGTGAAAGGCTACGAGACATGGAGAACCGGGGAATTCTCGACGCTCGGCATCATGTTCACGGTTGCCGGCGGTCAAGTCGTCGGCGGAGCGCTCGATGTTCTTATTCAACCTAGCAATGTCATCGGGCGAATCGAGTCTCCGGGTTCCCTTAACCTCGAACGGAGTCTCATGCGTGTCATATCGATCACCACCGCCATGTCCTATGACGTGCAGATCCGCAACAGCGCATTCAGTACGTACCTGCCGGACGGCGATTATACCGCGCGTTTTCTGACTGGAGCGGATGATTTGATTGGGCTTTCCCTCGAGTTCTCGGTCAAGAACGGCACACCAAGCGACAACCCGCTTATCTTCCATATTCCCGCCGCTCAGACAGGCATTGTTCAGTCCGCCGACGGCCAAGAAGTTAGCGGTGGTATGATCGGGATAACTAGCATAAGCGCAGACCCGAACAGAGCCGTATCGCATATGTACGAGGTAGCGCAAGACGGGAAGTTCACCTTCCGTCTCCCGGCCGGATCGTATAAGATAACGAATTTTTCGTATGGCCAGCTCAAGTGGATATCCGTCAATGTCCCGTTCACGATACCGGCAACCGGGTCCGTCAGTCCAACGCTAGTGGTAAAGGTACCTAGCCCGAACGTAAGGGGCACGTTCACGATCGGCGGAGATCCGGTTGAGAATGCGCTCATCGAAGTCTATGTAAGCAACATGGTGATTCAGTCGAAACTAAGCGTTAGAAATGGCCAAATCCAGGGCGATCTTCCAGATGGCCTATATCAATTGGATCGTTATGTCGACACGAGAACGGGTGAGGGCGGATTGCTGAATACCTCCTTCACGATTCAAGGCGGAGTCATGAATCCGGCTCAGCTTACCATCGCGCTGCCTCTCGATAACGTCAAAGGCACGGTCAAGGACGATACCGGACAGCCCGTCTCGGGAGGCAGGGTATTCGTCAAAAAAGAAACTGGTACTTGGGTTGATCTCGAGGCTGATGTTCCCGTCATGGACGGCGCCTTCTCCTTATCTCTGCCGGACGGGAATTACGTCTTGACCCATTACCGTCAAGATAACAGCACCACCACGTTAAATGTGGCGATTACCGTCAAAGATGGGACTGCCGCCCCGATCGCATTGGTCGTCAAAGCACCCAACGTCTTTGGCTTGGTCGACCACATCGACGGCACGCCGGTCGCGGACGGCATAGTGACACTTATGAAAAAAGATGACCATACGCTCCTTCAACTCCAGATCGCCAACGGGATATATAAGGGTTGGCTTCCAGATGGGGAGTACGCAATCATGAACGTCATTTTAACCAGTACCGGTAAAGTCATTCCCGTGCTTCGGACACTAACCGTCAGCCAAGGGAAAGTAACGGACGATAACGTGCTTGCGATCCGTATTGCCTACGCTGGACAACTTGCCGTGCAATGGTCCGACGGGTCACCGGCGAATGAGATCAGAATCGCGCTGGAAGGAAGCGGCCTTGCTAATCATTCTTATTTATTCACCCCCGAGAATGGCAACATAACGCTGCAGCTTACCAATGGACAATACCGCATCGCCGGTTATTTTGAATCCGACTATGTGACCTACCATCGACTACCCCAGCCACTAACCTTCCAGGCCACGGGTGGTAAGCTGGATCCAGCGGACTTCACGATCGTCCTGCCGAAAATATAATACTAGGAACCCTCAGACAGCCGTAGCCAGGCTTGCCTGAGGGTTTCTTGCATTTAACCATGAGCGCCATCCGTACGATGACAAAAATTCTGCCGCCGGCCTAGCCTGTTTCGTCCACCTCTCTTCGTGGTAAATAGATTCCATATTCGATCTTCGATGAAGGGCTGATCCCACCTATGCGAGCAAACAAGAAGATACGCATTTTGGAGACGGTAGAAGACTCGTTCTTGCAGCACCTGTTAGCGCGAACGCTGCACAAAAAGACACAAGCCGCGTTTCTGGCCATTATTTTGGAGGAGCTGTACTACCGGGACATGACACCGATGCACAGTACCGGCCTCGAATAATATAGAACGAGCAGCCCCGACCGGCTGCTCTTTATTTTGCGTTCCGGAAGACAACTGCTGGGATTGGGAATCCTTTCGGGTAAGCTTACGTAGACAATAACCGCCAGCGATGCTTTATGATTTTTTTGTGCGATCACCCTAGAGACTGGGAACCTTTCGCCGGTCTCTTCCGTCTAATCTGTATTCCTACCATCCAACCGTACACAAGGAGGACAATGATTTCCGATGAAAAAACGTATCGTTTCGCTTATGATCACATCCGCGCTCGCGCTGCAAGCCGCAGCAACCGTAACCGCCGCGCCTGCCGGGGGGACGATTCAAGATTACGAACCGAACGCGATCGTCAAGAATAACGGCACCTTCTGGAATTGGGGCGTCTGGGGCATCGCGCAGCGCGCCGTGCCGACGCAGGTGAACGCGCTCAGCGGCGTGAAACAAGCGTTCCCGAACAGACTCGTCTTGAAGCAGGACAACACCGTTTGGTTGTGGACGATCGCACCGCAGACCGGCAAAGCGACGGCCGCCCAAGTCGCGGGCGTTAGCGGCCTGACCACTTCCGTCTGGACGGGCGATCTCTTCTACATCGTCGATGGAGCCGGCGCTGTCTACAGCATACCGTTCGACCCGCAGACGTACGAACCGATTCCTGCCAAGGCTGCCAAAGTGGCCGGCCTCGAGGGCGTGACGGACATCAGCTATTACGGCGAGGCCGACCCGAAGCAATGGCGTGAGCAGTGGCTGTTCCTGAAGAAGGACGGCACCGTGCTGCGCAAATTGAGAGAAGAGACGGCACTTAAGCCGGTTGCGGGCTTAACCGGGATCGTCGAGCTGCAGGACAACTTCGCGCTCAAGAACGACGGAACGGTATGGGGCCTTGCAACAGAGGTCGCCAAGTCCGACGCGAATCCGGAGCAGGTCAAAGGCCTGACGGATATTCAATCCTTTAATGCCGCTGTCGCCATCGACGGCCAATCCCGGCTTTGGTTCTGGGGAAATACAGTGACGGGCTGGTCAGACGCAACGGTTCGGCACGCCCAAGCGCCGATTCGCATCACGACCATCAATGACGTCAAAGCCGCATACGTCGTAGAGCGCGCGCTGCTCGTGCTAACGAACAACGGCAAGCTGTACATGACGTCGATCGAGACCGAGAAATTGCCGGCGAATCCCGCCTTCAAGCTGATCGCCTCCGACGTGGATACAGCGGAAGCCGGCGGCCGGCAGCTGTTCTTCCAGAAGACGGATGGCTCGCTGTGGGGTGTCGGCATTAACAAAAACTCCGAGCTCGGCTATGGCGATTTCGAGTTCGAGCATTGGACGCCCGTACCGGTGCAAAAGCCGATCGAGGTGATCCTGAACGGCGAAGCGGTGGAATTAACGAACGGCGTCGTCGCGCGTTCGAACCAGACGTTCGTGCCGCTGCGTTCGATCTTCGAGAAGCTCGGGGCAACCATTGCGTGGAACGCCACCGAGAAGCTGGTCACCCTGAAGGGCAGCAGCCAAGCATCCGAGCCGCTCACAATTACGATTAACTACAAGACGGGCGTCACGACGTTGAACGGCAAATCCGTCGATACGGGCACGACACCGTTCAGTCTGGCCGGCACTTCATACTTGCCTCTGCGCTTCGTCAGCGAGCAGCTGGGCGCCAAAGTCGATTGGAACCAGCAGGAAGAGAAAATTAATATTACGTACAAGTAGGCGAGAATTTCTCCAAGGTGAAGCGGCTGCCGCCGTCCATTAGCTCGGTACGTTTCATCCCGGAGAAATTCAAGATGACGGATAAGCGTGAAACTTATCCATGCTTGTAATAAAAAAGAGCAGCTTGCAGCTGCTCTTTTTTCGTTCCGCGAGGTGATCTTAATAGGCTCCGTAATATCCGTTCAGAACGCCATAAGCAAGCGCGTGCTTCTTCAGCACGGGGATCAGATCCTCGGCAAATAACGGTGAATCCGGCAGCTCCAGCTTCTCCGTATCGAGCGCATATACCTCGATCCTGTAAGGGTGATCGCCCGAGAATGGCGGCGGCCCCATTCCGAAATATGGATTCGGCTGCTCCTCGGTCGCGATCTTACCTGAGGCTCCCTCCTGGAGCGACGTCGTGGAAGCCGGAAGACCCAGCACGCTCCAGTGGATCCAGTTATCGGCGATCGGGTGCGGATCATACATGATGACGGCGAAAGACTTGGTCGTGCTCGGCGCGCCTGCCCATGCCAGCGGAAGACTTAGGTCCTCTGCTCCTTCCGCTGCTTGGTGGGCATATTTGCCCGGGATGGGGCCGTAATTCGCATAGGCTGACGAGCTTACGCGCAGCGTCTTCAACGGGTCGGCTTGCGTCCGGAGAGATAGCTTGCCGCTGCTTAAATCCCATGTATAATCTATGCCGAATGCATCCGGCAGCACCCTCGCCGCCACCATCATTTGACCGCCGATCACTGCCGTCGGATGGTCCACATCCACCGGCCGGCCTTGAATGGAGACGCTCGAGCGGCCCTCCTGCGCCTCAACCGCTGCATCCTGCCGCCGCGCGCGGACCTTTCCGGATTTCGCATCCCAGTCTACCTTGGCCCCTATCGCCTCGAAAGCGGCCCGGACCGGAATGAGCAGACGCGCATTCTCCATCTGTCCCTGCACAGGGAGCACCTTGCCATCCACCTCAATCGTAATTGGGCTGTTCCACTGCATATAACCGGCGACATTGTTCATGACATTGCGTTCCTTAGCTTCCACCACGGCTGTCTCTGTTGTCCCTACAGCCAAACAGATGGTCGTCATCAGAGCTGCTCTGGCAGCCCATTTCCGTATACTCATCTTCTATCTCCTCCTTCAAAATGTACCCATCTCAATCCGCTTCCGTTATACTAAAAAGACAGAACATCATTCCCATACTGGCCAGTATGATTTGTAATAAAAACAAGTACGATCGTTTGAATTTATATTATAATTTAACGTTGCCACTGTCAATACGGACGTGGTTTCTTTTGTTGTCGATCGAACAACAAATACGCTTCTGCCTCCACCCGCAACAAAAGCAGCCGTATGAACGGCTGCCTTCGAATTGGTTATGATATGTTTTCTATCGCGGCAGGCCTTGCGCCGCTTGGACCAGCTGTTCTTTGGTCAGCGTCTCGGAATCGGACTGCACATGATAGACGATCGTTTGATCTCCGCTCTGTTGGAGCCACGTTACGTCTTGCTGCATGCGGCTTTGTCCGAACAACGCTTGATCGTGCCTGAGATAATGCGCCGTTATTCCGCCAAGCGCAATCTCCTCGTAGACCGTGCTCGGTGGCGCGGCTTGGAACACCTTGACGTCGCCGTCGCCGTTCCCGCCGGCAACCTCCCATGTGACGTATATCGTATCCTGGGATGCATTCCGGTAGACGGATGTATAGGGAACAAGCGGCCGGTCTGCAGGTGGATCGGATTTGCGCCATAAGACGCGGCTTCCCGTCTCCTTGCTTTCGGCTTTCATCTCGTCCATCAGCCGGTACGCATCCGCGCCGAACGTGATTTGATACGGCGATCCTTCCATACCTTCCTCGAGCGTGAATCCTCCTGCGAGCGAGTCGGGTAACCTCTCTTTGACGCGATGCTCCTTCAGCACCGCTCGCCAGCTATCAGGCTGCAAGATAACCGGATTTTGGATGCCGAGCACCACGGGCGTATCCTGGATTTTCAACTCGTAATCTCTGAGATAGACCACGGCCGTGTCCCCCGGTGCCAAATGGCCCTTCACCGCCGCGAGCGAACCGCGGATCTTCTCCACGTCGGACGGCTCCAATTGAAGCTGTTGATCCGTTTGATAATGAACAGCCAGCCGGTCCTTCTGATCCGCGAAGAGCAATTTGTTCCCCGCATAACCAAAGCCGCAAATGACGACTACGATGATGGCGATCAATAACATTTTCGTTGATTTTCCTTTACTCCGCATGAAAGGCTCTCCCCTTTGCTGCGCCGCCAGCTGCCGGTATTCGGCCGCCATCCGGGCATCCAGGCCGGGAGGACAAATCCGGTTCCGGGCATCTCGCTCGAACGCTTCCGACAATTGCCGTTCAATAGACAAAGCCTTCTCCCTCCTTTCGCAGCCCGAGCTGCTCGAATAGCCGGCGCATATGCTTGAGCGCCTGATGATGTCTGGATTTCACCGTGCCTAACGGCACCTTCAACAATTCGGCCATTTCCTCCAGCGTGCAATCCTGGTAGTAGCGGAGCACGATCACTTCCCTGAATTTATGCGGTAGCGTCTGCAGAATCGGGAGCAAGTCCAGCCGTTCGTCCATCTGCTGGATTCGCCGCTCTTCCCTCCAATCGCTTGTCTGAATCGGACCGATCCGCAGCTTCTCCGCAAGGCGGAAGAGACGCCACTCCTTGCGCTTCCAATTGCGAACTTGCCTGACGATCAATCCGTTGAACCAAGAGACGAAAGGTTGGCGCGGATCGTACGAACGCCAGCTGCGGAACAGCTCCGCATAGACTTCGCTCATGATGTCCGGCGCGTCTTGCCTGTTGGGCGCGAGATAATGGATCAACCGGTACGCGTGATCGCGCGTCGACTCGTACACGGCTTGGAATGCTTGTTCATCCCCCTGGCTCATCCGGATAAGCAAGGGGGTTACTTCGAAGTCCTTCATTCGGGCCGGCCTCCATTCGGGTCTTACAATGGGATATTGGCTCTATCGGCGAAAAAGGTTCATGGTATTGAAAAAAAGGCTTACCTAACGCAAAACCACGCCCAGATAACCTAGACGTGGTTGGGTTGAGATGGCTTATGAAAGATGTCGATGACGTCTGTTATTCCAAGAGAACAGGGAGCAGGAATGTGATGGTTACCGTCCCCGCCAGGAACAAAGGCAATATGGATTTGAGGTTGGCGTTCTTCGAGAATATCGCGCCAAGAACGAGCAGCGCAGGCACGCCCCATAGGAAAGGGACGAGGTAGGTCATGCCAAATCCTGAGAGAGAGGCTAATGAATTCATGTAGAGGATAACGCCAATAAACACCCATAAGACTGAACACACACCGCCGACTAGCACGCTCCAGAGCTTCGGTTTAACCAGCGGTTTCACCTCGCCCTCTCCGCTGTACCATTAGCGCGGTCCACGCACTTAGCGACAGCCCGATCATAAAGGTATACGCGTTAAAGTACATCTTGTTCGTATATTGGTTCAGCCAGCCGAAATGGTAGATGACGGAGTCGGGGTTCCCCGGCCCGCCTCCTAGATGACGAAGAAGCCCGCTTACCGCCCCATATTCTCCTGCGCCGCACAGCAAGGCGAGCAGCAGTAAGCCGACTTTTATCCATTGCGCGATTCTAGCGTCGACCATACGCGACCTGACGAACAGGTAGGTAAAGATCAACGTCAAGAGATAGATTGGTACGGCTGGAATGACGAACAGGAGGCCCGGGTTGCCGTTCCCGGATATCCCGTGACCTGCCCCTCGGTACGTAAAAGTGAACAAGTAGGCAAGGAAGAATAAAATTCCGCTAAGGGTGACCGTTATCGCACAAGCAATCGCGGTCGCGTTGGGCTTGGACAATGCGCTTCGCCTCCTTTGCTCCGCAAGCGTAATTGCCGTTTCTCCCGGCTGTTTTCTATTCATGCGGGGTGTTTCAGGCCAATTTCGCCAACATCGGCGCCGAATAAGGTAAGCCTACCAGCTTGGTACAGGAAAGGCAGCCTCTATATGCATCTAATAATTCGGCGACCTTCTCGAGATCATTCCGAGTAATAGGATTCTGTTCACTGCGAATCCAATGAACTGCCTTCGTAATATGAAGATCGTAGCTCACCCAAACATCACTCTTCCATAATTAGTCTTCCTGCGTACAGCTATATTATTTGCATGCCTCCAACACAAATCTACCGCTCCAATCATAACGAATCCAGCTCATTTCCTCGATATGAAGCGCTGTCTGAAACGCCTCCGGTTAACTCCATTATTTCTATACATTTCCACATTCTCCTGCTCCATCGCCCTTAACAAAACTTTTACCGCTTGCGGCATCCCACCCCCCCGCCGTCTGTGCCTCAATCGACGCGCAGCGAGGGCGATGAGGCCGCGAAAGCCGTCCAGCCGGACAACATGGATCAGACGGAGCGCTAGACGCAAAAAGGAGAAGGACGCGCGCCTTCTCCTTTTTGCTAGCATCAGTCTGACCTGAATCGGTCTACTTAACCCGATGCTCGATCCTATTAGGGACTGATGCGCGCGACATGAGACGGGGGCAAGCGGCACGCAAAGAAGCAGACTGCCGCAGCAGTCTGCTCCCATCCCGTATAACAATTAATAAGTTTAACCGAAGATGATCCGCTCGAACTGCACCGTGCCCCGATGGACCGCAATTCGAACCTTCGATTCGCTGCTAGCAAGCAAGGCGATCTCGGCCGACCGCTGCTTGCCTTCGCCCGGTTCAAGCTCCAGCTTGCACAGCTCGCGGCCGTCCTGCGCAATCGTGATCTCCGCTGGCTCAAGCGCCCGGTAATCGAAGGCGACCGTGCTGCCCGCTATGGTGTCGTTGATGGAATAAGCCGCGAATTCGCCAGCTTGCATCTCCAGCAAGAAGCGGTCCCACAGCACGTCGAAGAAGAAGCGCTTCTCCAGCTGCTCGATCGGCGTATCCTCCACGATGCGCATCCCCGTCTTCGACCGGTAACGATACGGGTTCCCTTCCGTGCGCAGTCCGCTGTAGGCTTCCCCGCGTCCTGGCAGCTCGTCGAAATCAGTCGCGCGGACCGAACAGCCCGGCGTACGGAAGACGGCGGACGTCACATCGGCATTGTACGCGCAATTCGCCGCCTGGATGTTCGTCAAGTATTGGTCCAGAATCGCGCGCGCCAGCTCATACCCCGGATGCGGGCCGCCTTTCGTATAATCCATAATCTTGTCCCAGCCGTCCGGCAGCGGAATCGAATACGGCGAGTTTGCGCAATTCATTTTCTTCCACGGCCACAAGTTGTACCCGATGTTCAGGTCGGCTGCCAGCGGATACATCGCCGCGAACCACTCCGTTATGTTCTCGCCGGTCTCGCCCAGCCATAACGGAACGTTCAGTCGCTCCGACAGCTCGATGAACTCCGCGTAGGCGGAGATGTCCGGCAGACAAGCGTAGCGGTGAAAATGGACATGCATGTTATCGTCGTACCGCTTGTAGAAAATACTCGTATTCGTCGCCCAATGATGGCCTTCGATCGAGAGCATATGCAACGCGTCGATAGCGCGAATGGCGGCAATCGATTCCTCGTAGAATTGAATCAGCTTCGGCACGAGATAATCGACGCTCTTCTCGCCGCCGTACGTTTGCTTCAGCGGCTCGTTAAGCAGATCGTACCCGCCCACGATCCAGCGGTCCTTGTAACGCTCGGCTAACGCTTCCCACAGGCGGATGCCTTTGTCCCAGCTGTCGGCATCGGTGAACAGACGCGGCACGTCATCGATCGAGTCGTCGATGTTCGCCCCCGTCTGCCCGCCAGGCGCGCCGTGCAAGTCCAGGAACGCGTACAGCTTGAACTCTTCGCACCAATCCAGACAGCGGTCGATCAGCCGGAAGCCTTCTTCGATCCAAGCGATGCCCGGCTCGTCTTCCATTAGAAGACGCCAGTTGATCGGAATGCGAACCGAGTTGTAGCCTTGCTCCGCCATAAGGCGAATATCTTCTCTGGTCACGTAATGCTCGCGGAATTGCGCCCAGAACTGCTCGGCATACGCCGTACCCGTCAACTCGCGGATGACGGATTCGATGCGTCGCGGGCGATCGAACCGGCTCGTATGCGCGGTCCACATATAGCCTTCCGGAAGCAGCCAGTTGCCCAGCCCCCAGCCGGCTAACAGCACTTCCTCGCCGTCTTCGTTCACGATCGAACGGCCTTCCGCCCGCAGAAACCCCTTCACTCTTGCCCTGCTGAATTTCTCGTTCATCGTAGGATCACCTTTCATGCGAAAATGGGGATGTCGTGCTCGGCTCTTGTACATGCGCTTCGATTATATGACGGGGAGCGGACGGCCGTAAGTGCGGAAATTTCGGATTGGGTGCGATTATTTTGGATTGCACGAGGCGAGACGGCGATCGCCGTCGTGAATGGCCTTGCAGCGGGCTTCCTTCCGGGGAATATAGAAAGCGGACGTCATAGGAAAGGCCCCGCGAATAGATCGCGGAGCCTTTGTTAGTGGGAAGCCTATTCGATTACAGTTAACAAGCTATCGTCCAACTGCTAGGGTGCCTTACCGGAAAAGTATCGAAGAAATCTCGACCGTTTCGTCCTTCTTCGTATTGGGCTCATTGGAAATCAACAACCTTTCGGAATGACGTACTGTCATTTGCTCCTAACGGTGTTTCTTTAACCACTTCCCACTTGACTACTATTAACCCGGTCGGACGAGCTTGAAACAAGCCGTTGTGCGCGGGAACGTGAATTTTTCGTAAAACATTGCCCCAACCGTGGCTAAACCCCGATGCGCCGAACGGAATCGCGCTCCACCAGCTTCGGCTGCACGTACAAGCGAAGCATCTCCCGGCAAGGCCCCTTGAGCGACAGCAGCAGGTCGGCGGCGGCCTCGCACATGCGCTCCTTGTCCACGCGCATCGTCGTCATCGCAAGGCCCCCGTCCTCCTCGTAGCGAAGGTCATCGAAGCCGACGATCGAAATATCCTCCGGAATCCGCAGCCTGCGTGCGCGAAGCTGTCTGGCCAGCAAATAGGCGATGCGGTCGTTCCCGCAGAAGAACGCGGTCGGCAGACCGCCCATCCGGTCCAAGAAATGCTCGATGTCCCGTTCCGTATCGCCGAAGCCCGCCGAACGGACCAGCACCTTGGCCGGATCGATCGGCAGACCATGCTCCTGCATCGCGGCCCAATAGCCAAGCCAGCGCTCTTCGTGGCTTGTCGTCAAATTGGCCGGGCCAATGAACCCGATGCCGCGATGTCCGCTGCGAATTAGCGTCCGCACGGCCTCGCTTGCGCCTTCGGTGTTCGCGGACGCCACGACCGGGCAGGGAAGCTCCCGATGATACGAATCCAGCATGACGAGCGGCGTGTCAAGCTGCCAGACCAGACGCGCATACGCCTTATCCACGATGCCGAACAGAATGATTCCTTCGTACGCAATCTCCGCGCAATGACGCGGCAGCTGAAGTCCGGCTTCCATCTCGGCGTCGATCGGCGCGATGACGGCATTCCGTCCGCGCTTGCGGATGCTCTTCTCCAGCCCCCAGATCATGTCGTGGAAGAACTGGAAATGATCGTTGTCCTGATAGCTCATAATTCGCTCCGGCACCAGGACGAGCACATTGCCGCCGGTCGCGGGCTTCTCGGCATAGATGCCGTACCCGAGCTCCCTTGCCGTCTGCAGCACGCGGTACCTCATCTCGTCGCTAACGCCTTTCTTATCCTGCAGCGCCAGCGAGACGGCATTCTTCGAGATATTCAGCCGATCGGCGATATCCTGCATGGACACCTTTTTTTTGCGCGCCATTCGTCTTTTCATTCCTTCCGAACCGTGATAAACTTATCGTAATTTTACTTTACACAATTTATTTTGTCAAGTTTGTCAAGTAATAATGATGGAATTAACAGGAGGTATTGCTTGTGAAAGTTGCCATTGGCATTGACATCGGCGGCACCAAGACCGCCATCGGCCTCGTCGCGCCGGACGGTACGGTGCTCGCCAAAACTTCGCTCCCGACGGACCTGGCGCTGCCGCCATCCGTGATGGTGGACAACATTGCGGGTGCCGCCAAACGTCTCGTCGGCGAGAAGGAGCTGCTTCCGGCCGATCTTCAAGGCGTCGGCATCGGGGCGCCCGGTCCGCTCAACACGAAGCTCGGTCAAATTGCCGAACCGCCGAACCTGCGCCCATGGTGGGGATTCCCCGTCGTGGACGCGTTCAAGCGCCACTTCGACGTGCCGATCGTGCTCGAGAATGACGCCACGGCCGCAGCGCTTGCCGAGAAGCAGACGGGAGCGGCCAAAGAGGCGGACCATTTCGTCTACGTGACGATAAGCACCGGCATCGGGGCTGGAATCTACAGCCATGGCCGCCTCATTACCGGCGCGACCGGCAATGCCGGCGACATCGGACATATGGTCGTCGACCCGGCCGGCGGAGACTGCCCTTGCGGACAGCGCGGATGCTTCGAGCACATCGCCTCCGGCACAGCCGTCGCCAGAGAAGCAAGCGCCCTCCTCGGGCGGCCGGTCTCGACCAAGGAAGCGTTCGACCTGGCGCTATCCGGACAGGATGCCGCGCTCGAACAGCTTGTCCAGCGCGTATTCCGCTACATCGGCGTGGGCTGCGTGACGCTGATCAACACGTTCGATCCCGAGCTGATCGTCATCGGCGGCGGCGTCTCCCAAGTCGGCTCCCCGCTATTCGACGCCGTTAGCGGCTATATCCGGGATCACGCGCTCAATCCGTCCGGACGCAGAACACCCGTCGTCCCGGCCGCGCTGCATCAAGACGCCGGCTTGATCGGCGCCGCGGCGCTCGTTCTGACCGACTATTAATTCCCGAGAGGAGCCTATCCCGATGAATGAACCGATCTTTTTGCAATCTGTCTTCCAAGAACGAATCTGGGGCGGAACAAAGCTGAGCGACCTGTTCGGCTATGCCATTCCTAGCGAACATACCGGCGAATGCTGGGCCATCTCGGCGCATCCGAACGGCCAGAGCGTCGTGAAGGACGGACCGTATCAAGGCATGGCGCTAGGTCAATTGTGGGCTTCGCATCCCGAGCTATTCCATTCCGAGTCTCCCGTATTCCCGCTGCTCATCAAGCTGCTGGATGCCTCGGACGATCTGTCCGTCCAAGTACACCCGGACGACGTCTACGCCGGCGAGCATGAGCAAGGCGAGCTCGGCAAGACGGAATGCTGGTATATCGTGGACGCCGAGCCGGGCGCCTCGATCATCTACGGACACGAAGCCTCTTCCAAAGAAGAGCTTGCCCGTATGATTCAAGACGGTCAATGGGACGCGCTGCTCACGCGAATCCCCGTTAAGCCCGGCGACTTCTTCTACGTCCCGAGCGGCACGATCCACGCACTGGGCCGAGGCATCGTCGTGTTGGAAACCCAGCAAAGCTCCGACACGACCTACCGGGTATACGACTATGATCGCCGGGACAAAGACGGCAACCTGCGCGAGCTGCATCTGGAGAAGGCCATCGACGTCTCGACTGTTCCGCAAGCCTACGAGCCTATCGCTTACGAGACGCAGACCCGCGAAGGCATCACGATTACCTCGTTCGTGTCCAATGCGTTCTTCACCGTCGAGAAATGGGACGTAAGCGGACGCGCGCAGCTGGCTGCGCGCGAGCGTTATACCCTCGTCAGCGTCATCGCCGGCGCCGGATCGCTCCGCATCCAAGGCGGCGAATACACCCTGCGCAAAGGCGACCATCTTATTCTGCCGGCAGGCTTCGGCTCGTTCGAGCTCGATGGCGAGCTGACGCTCATCACCTCGCACGAATAGATCCTTATTCTCCCTCGCCCCTTCCCCCTCCGCCGAGGGGAACCAGAGGACTGAGCATATGCTTCCGATGTCGTTTTCCATCCAGAAAACGTTTACCTCTGGACTCCCTTTCCAGCTGTTACGTTTTTTCGCAGGTGGCGGGGTGCTTCGAGCTGGCGCGCTCTTGTCCTATCGGACAAAGCTTCATGCGTGTGGGGAGCATCTAAAAAAAAACGCCCAGCTCGTCGCATAAGGACGAGCTGGGCGTTTTTTTTAACTTCAAATAATGGATAAGTGCCTCTACCTTCTAATCGCTAGCTCTTGAGCGCCGGCATTGGCAGGAAGACCATCGCCAGCGGCAGGAAGCTGCCCGATGCCAGCGTGAATTTGATCTCGACCGATTCCTCGGCGGCGCCGGTCCGGTACAGGAAGCCGGCTTCGTTGTTGTTCAGCAGCACGGAGTTGTTCGTGACCGTGACCAGCTTGCCGTTCACGAGGAACGCGCCTGTGTACATGCCGCCGCGCGGATTGAGCGCAATGACCGTATTAGGGGCGACCCTATTGAGCTTCATCGTGTACATGACGCCGAAGTTGCCGAGGTTCAGTTCGTTCACGCCGCTGGAGTAATCGTAGCCGAACAGGTACGGGTCCAGCTTGCCGTCGCCGAACGTCATTTTGCCTGGCTGCTGGCCGAGCAGCTCGCTCGTCTCTAGCGTCCGGTTCGCGTTATTGAACGTCCCGCGGACGTGCTTGCCGTCGCGCGGCATGACGGGCAGCAGCGGCAACTCGGCTTTCGGATCCTTATCCGCGGCCACGACGACCACGTCATAGTACAGCTCCTGATCCGAGAAGATATCCGCGTAGGCCGAATAGACTTGGTTCGGCTTAATCGGATACTTGCTCAGCTCCGGCAGGATCTCGATCGTCTCGCCTGGCTTCACCGTCATCGTTTTCGGCGGCGCGCCGTTCTGGATCGACTGCAGGTAACGGACAGCCGCCAGCTTGGCGGAGTTCGCCACGTAAGTATCCGGACCGCCGTAACCGAAGGTGCTCGTGTTGACATTGACCGTCTTGGAACCCTTGTTCGTCGCCATTAAGTACATTCGCACCGGGTAGCCGACCTGGTTGACGTTGTGGAACAGGTACCGGACGTTGCCCGTCAGCTGCTCCTCGTACGCGACCCCTTCGCTAATCAACACCTCGGGGCTGTTGCTGCGGATGAGCTGCGCCGTATCCGATTGAATGTCGTACTTGATCTCCGGGTAGTTACGAATATCCGCGCCGCTGACCGCGAACTTCTCGCCGGCGCTCGAGAAGAGGAGACCGTATTCTTCCTTCGTGTAGAGCACTTCGTTCGTGACCGTAATCGTCTTCGTCACGGAGGCCGTCAGACCTTGGGTGTCCGTCACCTCGAGCGTCACGTTGTGCTCGCCTGCTTCGAAGAATGCGTCGCCCGCGGGACGGTCGATGTATTTCGCCTTGGCGATCGCGTTCCCGTCATCCGTGCTCAGGTCGGTGAAGGTGATTCGCTCGCCGATCCGGTACGAGTCCCGGTCCACCAGGAAGTTCGCCACTGGCGGCAAATTCGGCGCCTTGACCTCGATCGTGACCGTATACGGTTCGCTCCACTGGCCCGACGCGTCCTGGACTTGACGGGTAATCGTATGCGTCCCCGCCTCGGCGAAGATCTCCTCCCTGCCGGTCCACTGCTCGTTCACGAACGGTTCGCCCGACTCGTTGGCCGACCGGTCGATATACGTCACGATCGTCTCGCCCGCGATAATCTCAGCCGGCGACACCTCGAAGTTCGCCGTCGGCTTCGTGCCCCAGGCGAGGGTGATCGTCGTGCCCGTCAAGGTCAGCTTGCTGTCCGTCATGTTCGACCATGTGCGGATCGGCACCATCATGGAGCCCTTCAGCGCGAACGGCGCGAGCGGCGCGCTTACCGGCTGGCCATCCCGCGTGATCGTCTTCCGGTCCGCCTTGAAGCGGAACTCGTGCTGCTCGTTCTTCACGACGGATTCCTTCGTCTTCGCATCGAACGACACTTTATAGCCATAATGATCGGCTACCGACTTGAGCGGTATGAAGGACGTGCCGCTCTTGGCCGTTACCGGTTGAGCCGTCAACGAGGTGACGCCGTTCTTGACCATAATATTGCTGTTCAGCTGCAACGTTAATTGATTCAACGCTTCTTGCGCTCTTGCTTCCTTGGCGCCAAGGCCCCCGATCGGGGCGGCCAGCAGCGACAAACTCAGCACCCATTTCAAAGCTTTCATGTCTCGTCTCCTTCTGCTTCTGCTTCTGCTTGCGCGATCTGAAACTTCTCTCATGCTTGCCGGCGGGATGGCTGATCTCCGCCCGTTGAACCCACGCCATCTTAAACGCCAACAAACGCGAAAAAGTTTCTCTGATTTATCCAAAATTTATGAAACGCTTGATCGCTTGATAGAAGTCGGGATGCGAGTTATGGTGAATAGACGCGCTGTCGGCGATGCCGAAGCAAGCTGTTCCCCCCTTGCGGAAACGGCTAGTTCGGCTTCGGAACGGCGTTCAACGGTTCAGATGGACGCCGCAGAAGAAAGACCGACCCTCAGCAAATGAGGCGCAGCTGGAGCTCTGACTGTAGGACGAATTTTTTTGTCCGCATTGTAACGAATCGCGCCTCGACGAGTCTTATTTCCGAAGGAGGTGAGAATGTGACCCGTTTTGAGCATATTTACAATCAATATTTCAAGGACGTGTATCGATTCGTCTGGTCGATGTGCAGAGATTCCGCCACGGCCGAAGAGATCACGCAGGAGACCTTTTTTAAAGCGTTGAACCGCATCGATCAGTTTAGAGGCACGTGCCAAATTAACGTCTGGCTTTGCCAAATTGCCAAAAATACATACTTCTCATACGCAGAGAAACAAAAGCGGCATGTGCGCTACGATCCGGGAGATGATGCCAGCAAACAGAGCCTGGAAGCGATGATGGTGAACCAAGAAGCCGCTTTTCGCGTTCATCAAGCTTTACATGGACTGGACGATCCCTATAAAGAATTGTTCACGCTGCGAGTATTCGGGGAGTTGAGTTTTGCGCAGATCAGTCAACTATTCGGGCGAACGGAGAGTTGGGCCAGGGTTACATTCCACCGAGCCAAACGCAAAGTACAAGACCGTCTAAAGGAGGATTGAAACGATGAAGGGGACTCCCTGCGAAATCATTCGGGATTTGCTGCCCCTGTATGCCGACGAGGTCTGCAGCGAGGTCGGCGCGAGATGGGTAGAAGCGCATTTGGCGGAATGCCCGCGCTGCCGATCGGAGCTTGCGAACATTCAAACGGTGATCCGCTTGCCGGAAACCGACGTGATGAACAACTATAATGAGGCTGCCGGGATCAAAGAAATCGCGGTGAAATGGCGGCGTTCGAGAGTGAAAGCCCTCCTTACGGGACTGCTGGCCGCCGCCCTGCTGTTCGGGATCTATGTCGGCCTTACCCAGTGGCAGATCATGAAGGTGCCTGCGGCCAGCATACGAATCCATGAGGTGAGCCGGTTATCGGACGGTCGAATCGTCTACCAGGCTAAGGTAATCGATGGGTATGAGATCAACCGTATCCGCTATGAGATGGACGAAGAGGGGAATTTCTACTTGACGCCGCTTCGGCCTGTAATCAAACGCAAGGCGTTATCGGAGCGGCTGCAATCGATGTACGAAACGTTAGAGCACGAGAGCTACGTATATAAAGAGAACTTCGGCCAACAAGCAGAGATGACCGCAATCTATTTCAGGACGTCGGACGAGGACATTCTAATCTGGAAGAAAGGGATGGACCTGCCCGCCGCAAGCGATGCGGTCGAAGCAGAATTTCATCCAGGGAGGGATTAAACGTGGAGGTTGCGAAGCATGCCGTCAAGTATGGATTGGCGGATTTGAAGAAATGGGCGGAACGAAACCACGTGCGGCTCGTATCCAAATCGTTCTGGACATGGACATAATTCGCATAGCAGCCAGCCGTTCGCAAGAGCCAGTCCTGAGGGGCTGGCTTTTTTTCATTCGGGGGCCGCTCCGCATCCCTAGGCATGACGAATAGGCCAGCCCAGGGGGCCGACCTCCTCGTACAATTTTTGTTAGCGAACCTCCACGACATTACGACTCCCGCCGCTCATCCGATGGCCCGGGACCCTGTCGAACTCCTCGATCCTCGAACAACCGCTCGCTGATCAAGCGCAGGAACTGCCCCCATTTCGCCTGGAACTCCGGGTCTTCCGCAGCGTGGCCCGTAATCATGCGCGTCACGTTGCTGTACAGCAGCGGATAGATCGTCAGACTCGAGATCATCAACGTGATCAGGGCAGGATCCAGTTCCTTCGGCACCAAGCCCGCCTCTTGCTTGGCTTGCATATCCGCGACGTACGATTGGAGAATCGCCTTTCGCCGCTCCTCGCCGTTGCTGTTCTCCGGCACGCTGTCGATCGCTTCCCAAGCCGTGAATTTCAGAAAATCCATCAAATGCTCTAGATTAACCTTGTACCGGAAGTCCGCGATATGAGCCGGATTCTCCGGCAGGACGAAATTCCCCGAAGGCAAAGAAGTAACGAAGCTGTCGATCACTTCATTGATCAATGAATCTTTGCTTTTGAAATAATGATAGATCAACTGTTTGTTGATGCCCGCCCGTTTCGCGATCGATTCGATTCTCGCGCCCGTATAGCCCTTCTCGAAGAACTCTGCCTTCGCCGCTTGGAGTATCGTCTTCCGCGTCCGTTCCGCATTTCGTATTTCGCCCATCCATGACCCTCCAGCTAATCGTTAGCTACCATGGTAGTGTTTGCCGGCGGCGAAGTCAATTTCGTGCGGCCGGATCATCAATATAACTTGACAGTTGGTAAGTTGAGAACTATATTTATGCCATAACTTTATACTAGTAAAGTTAAATCCCGATCGAGGTGACCTCCCAAATGGCGCTCCAAGTTAGCAAAGCATTTATAAATTTGCCCGTCAAAGACTTGCGGCAATCGATGGACTTCTTCTCCCATATCGGCTTTGATTTCAATTTGCAATTCACGGACGACAAAGCCACCTGTATGGTAATCAACGAGCATACGTACGCGATGCTCCTCGTGGAGCCGTTCTTCCAATCCTTCACCTCCAAGGAGCTGTCCGATTCGCGCAGAAGCACCGAGGTCATCGTGGCGCTGGCCGCCGACAGCCGCGAGCAGGTGGACGAGCTTGCCGACAAAGCGTTGGCAGCCGGCGGCAGCCATTCGAACGACCCGCAGGATCTCGGGTTCATGTATACCCGCAGCTTCCAGGACCTGGACGGCCACCTGTGGGAAGTATTCTACATGGCCGATCCGGAATCTCACCAAGCTTAAACCGGACTCGGCGGGGATCACGAGAGGAGTAGTACGTATGAGTCAGGAAGTCGTCGATTATATGGAAGCCCTGCAAGAACCTTGGCAGAAGGAGCTGGCCGCGAATCTGAGCGATGTGATCCATCAAGCGATCCCGGACGTTCAAGAACGCCTGCAGTATAAAAAGCCGCATTTCTTGAAGAACGGGAAGTATGCCGCCGTCGTCTCCGTCTCGAAGGACGCGGTCAGCTTCACCCTCTTCAACGCGGCCGATCTGACGCTGCCGGATACGTTCGATGGCCCTCCGGAGAGAAAGACGTTAAAGCTGCGCAAGGGCGATGCATTCGATGCGGGCGCGCTTGGGTCTTGGCTGATTGAAGCTTCCGGTTCGCTTTGACAGGCAGCATCCATGCGTGGCATGCAAACAACCCGGAACGGTCCGCGTTCCGGGTTGTTAGGCTTATCGCTAGATTAAGCCGGAGGGAGGATTCACCAAGTTTAAGACCTCTCTCATATATGAAGTTATTTCCCAGCTACCTTCCAACTCTTCTTCTACCCTTGACCAATATAGGATTGTATTCATGTGTATCTCACTATCACTCATAAGTATACGCTTAATTTGTTCCCAAACTGTAAACTCCATTCCTTTCTCGCTTAATAAGTCGTCGAAGGAAGAAATTACAACGATCATCAATGCAAATTTCTCATTTCTTTCTAACTGTCCATTTTCGTAGAAAAAAAGAAACTCATCGATTCTTGATGTGTTGGCTGCTTCGTATTCCCAGTCTTGACTAAATTCATCTGGTTCAGGTAAGTCAAGTTTCTCCACAAGTTTATATATTGCTTCTCTTGTAACATATTGAGGGTGTTTGCTAATTTCCATCTTTCCTCCAAGTAAAATCCCATATAGGTGTAGACATACTAGTTAGCTTAGCACACTTAACCTCGATTCGCTCAACGCGAAGCCCGCTGCCACTGCATCCCCTAGCACTTTCAAATAATACGCCAACTATCGATCCGGATCGTTGGCTCATATTTATTCACGCTTCCCGCGGATGTCTTCTGCGCAGTTCCTCCACGTGTTGGCCCCTTCCGGTAGCGGCGAGTCGTTCGGCATAGGCGCTCAAATGCCCTTTGGCATGATACGGCCCGCCTTCCTTCATCACCGTCCAGAGCGGATCGACGTCATGCTTCATCGTCATCATCATCGCATCAAGCCAGTCTAGCAGACGATAAGCCGCTTCCCGGCATAGGTCGGGTCTGGTCTCGGCCAGGTTATGCTGCTCATAGGGATCATCCTTGATATGGAACAGCATCTCGCGATCGAACAAATGGTAGCCGTCGTGATAGGTGCGGATGTACAGCCAGTCCCCGAACCGCACGCTGCGCTGGCATACATGGGCGCATTGCGACAGGATCAAGCTCTCGCGCCCCGTATCCTCGCCGGCTAGAATAGAGTCCGCGTAGCTGCGGCCGTCCCAGCTTGCCGGCGCCTGCAGCCCCATCAGCTCCGCCATGGTCGGGGGCAGGTCGAGATGGTAGTGCAGCCCGTCGTCCACATGCCCTACCTTGCCGCCCCCCCGGCCAGCGGATGATCATCGGAATCCGGCACGTGCCCTGATCCGCCGTCCCGTGCTCCCCGTAGATGCCGAGCTCGCCCATATTCTCGCCGTGATCGGCCGTCACGATAACGACCGTATCCCCCAGAATGCCTTTCCTCGCCATGACGTCCAGCAGCAGACCGATATTGTCGTCCATATGCCGGATGCCGCAGTCGTACCCGTCGATCATGCGCCGCAGATCGTCGCGGTCCTTCAGCTCGCCGGGATGGCGCGGATAGTCGGGCGACGTCCGGCTGTCGTACATATTAATCTCGCGCGCGCCGTGCGGCCCTACTTTCTCCCGATGCGCCGCGAACACTTCATCCGTAATCCAGCTTGGCAGCGGATCGTCCCGGAACGGGTTGCCGAACGCCTCCGGCGCTCGGTACGGCGTATGCGGATCCCAGTAGTTCACGTAGAGCATCCAGTTGTCCTGCTCCGCATGGCGCTCCAGCCAGTCGAGCACGACCGGCGTCACCTCCTCGGCCGATTCCATGCCGCCCTTGCCGGTGTTATGAATTTCGTTGAAGCCCGCATAGAACGTCCAGGCGGCGTGACGCTCGCCGAACGGGCTGATCAGCGCCGTCTTCATGCCGGCCTTGCGGAAGAGCGAAGGGAAGCAATCGCCGGCCAGCCGGCTTCGGAAGTCGCGCGATTCGCCTTCATGGCGCACGTCCGCCGCGGTTCCTCCGTGGCCGACGACGCTGTTATGAATGCCGAATTGGCCGGTCATCAGCGCCGTCCGTGAAGGAAAGCACGGCGCATCGGACGTGTAGTAATTGTTGAAGCGGACGCCCTCGGCCGCGATTCGATCGATATTGGGGGAGGTGTTCCGGTGATACCCGTAGCAGCCCAGGTGGTCCGGCCGCGTCGAATCCAGATCAAGCAGCAGCACTCTCATCGTTCGGTCTCCTTTGATAGAAGTATTCGCCATTCCCTGTTCATCCCTGCTTGCGTTGTCGCGTCAGCGTTACGTCCAGTATAGGCACGGGTTCGTTGGACCGTCGATGTACAGCATCCCGAATAGGTGTACGATTCAACACCAATTTCATCTCCTTACGCACCGCTGGCTACCTCCGCACCCCGGTCGTTGCTATAATAAAATCGACAAGAACTACGCGCCAGGAGGTGTGTTCATGCTGACGATCCATGCTGTACATTTCGACGATTTCATCCCGAACTGGCGCACGCATGCCGAGGTGATCGGCTACAATGTGCTCGTGCTTGTCCTGGAGGGCCGCGTCTGTTACCGGATCGGAGCTCGGGAGCACGTCGGCGAGCCGGGCGACCTCCTCTTCATCCCGCGCGGCACCCGGCGCGCCGGAGACAACCATGTCTCGGGGCCGCATCGGAAATATACGGTTCTATTCAACGATGAGGAAGATCCCATGTCGTTCATCCCGTTCCTGCGCGATCGACAATGGATTCGGCACAAGCCCCGGAAGCTGGCTTATATCCAGCGGCGATTCGAGCGATTGCACGAGGAATGGCGGCTGGACGATCCGCTTAGCGCCTTCGCCGGCTTGGGCATTCTGCGGGAGTTGATCAGCCTCATCGCCCGAGATCTCGAGCGTCCGGAGGTGCCGCCGATCAAGACGAGGTATGCCGAAGCGATGCAGCGCTATCTGCGCGAGCGCTACCGCGAGCCGGTCGCAACCCGGGATCTCGCCCGGCTGATCGGGCGGTCGCCGAATTACGCCATCGCCGTCTTCCGCGAGGTCACGGGCCAGACGCCGATCGCCTACATGCATCAACTGCGCGTTGCGGAAGCATGCCGGCTGCTGCTCAATTCCGACATGACCATTGCGAGCATTGCCGACTATTTGGGCTATTACGATCCGTCCTATTTCTTCCGCGTCTTCAAGAAGCACGCCTCGATGACGCCGAGCGATTATGTTGCGGACGGGAACCGCGGTCAGGCGCGCTTGCGATAGACGGGATCTTCCATCCTCTCATTGATGGCCGAAACTCCAAGGTGGTAACATATGGGTATGACTACGCCTATCCTAACTGCCAAATTGATCATTCCGCCATGCCGGCCTCATACCGTTCTTCGTCAACGGTTGATCGAGAAGCTTCAACACGGCTTGCATCGCAAACTGACCCTCATCTCCGCGCCCGCCGGTTATGGCAAAACGACCTTGATCGGCGAGTGGATCGCCGATTGCGGACGCCCTGCCGCATGGCTGTCGCTTGAGGAAGGAGACGACGAATTGACGCGCTTCTTAACGTGCGTCATCTCCTCCCTGCAGACGCTTGCGGAGAAGATCGGGGAAGGCGCGCTTGCGCTGCTTCAATCTCCTGAGCCGCCGCCTATGGAGTCGATTCTAGCGGCGCTTCTTCAGGAGGCCGCCGCTATCGCGCCTTTCCTCCTCGTCCTTGACGATTATCACGCGGCGAAATCCAAGCCCGTCGACGAGGCCGTTGCCTTCCTGCTTGACCATCTTCCCGCGCAACTCCACCTGGTGATGATCACCCGCGAGGACCCGCTTATTCCTTTGCCCCGGTTACGGGTTCGAGACCAGCTGACCGAGATACGCGCAACCGATCTGAGATTTACTTCCGCCGAAGTCGAAGGATTTCTAAACGGAGTGCTGAGACTTAACCTGCCCGCGAACCAAATAGACGCGTTGGCCTCGCGCACCGAAGGCTGGATTGCCGGCTTGCAGCTGGCCGCGCTCTCTATACAGGGCGATCAGGGGAGCGATCGGTTCATGCAGTCGATTGCAGGCAGCCATCATTTCGTGCTGGATTATTTGGTGGAAGAGGTGCTGCAGCGGCAGCCGGAAGCCGTTCAGACCTTTTTGGTGCGGACCTCCGTCTTAGGCCGCCTGTGCGGCTCGCTTTGCGATGCTATGCTGCTTGACCCTGAGATGTCAGGCGATCAGCGGCTGCTGGAGCTTGAACGGCAGAACTTGTTCCTCATTCCGTTGGACCATGAACGGCGGTGGTACCGCTACCATCATCTGTTTGCCGAATCGTTGCAGAGACGGCTGCAGGATAGTCTGGACGGACGCGGCATCGCGGAATTGCATGAACGAGCAAGCGCGTGGTATGAACAGCACGGCCTCGAGATCGAAGCGTTCCGCCATGCCGTAGAATCGGCTGATCGAGAGCGCGCCGCACGACTGCTTGAAGGGAACGGAATGCCGCTGCATCTTCGCGGGGCAGCAGGTATCTCGCTGAAATGGCTGGCGTCATTGCCAGCCGCGGAACTGGACGCCAGACCTGCGCTGTGGGTGATGTATGGTTCCGCGCTGCTGATTACGGGGAAGCCGACGCACGTCGAACATAAGCTGCTTGCGGCAGAGGCAGCGCTGGAAGGCGCCTTGCAGGACGATCGTATTCGAAGCTTGATCGGAATAATCGCCGCGACTCGGGCGGCAGTCGCCTCCTTGGCGATGGCGGCCAAACCCAATGGAGCCATTCGATCTCTCCAGGCCGCCGAAGCGACCATGCAGCTGACGGAGCCGGACGATAAGTCCGATGAGCTGATCAAGCTGATTGCTCCTGGCAAAGAGGCTTGGGCGGACCAAGACCGCGATATCGAACGCGTTGTGACCCAATCCAGACGCGCGCTGGAATATCTGCTGCCAGATCAACTCGCTGTTCGAACGTCTGCCGCTTGGATGCTGGGCGTCGCGTGCCAACGCCGGGGAGACTATGCCGGGGCTCGCAAGGCCTACCACGAAGTCATTTCGTACAGCGACATGATGGGCCACAAGCTAATGGCGGTCATGTCGCTCATCGGACTGGGTCAAATCGAGGAAACGGATCGTGCGCCAAGCGCGGCGGAGGCATATTACGAGGAGGCGCTTCGGCTCGCAGGCGATCTGCCGCTTCCGGCTCTTCGAGAAGCGCAAGCGGGTCTCGCGCGCCTACGGACGACGCTCCAATCCAAGACGAACGGCCGCCTGATCGAGCCGCTCAGCCATCGCGAGCTCGAGGTGCTCGCGCTCATCGCCAAGGGACTTTCCAACCGGGATATCAGCGAGCGGCTCTTCTTGGCCTTGGATACGGTCAAAGGGCATAACCGACGAATATTCGAGAAACTCCAGGTGCAGCGACGCACGGAAGCGATCGCGCGCGCTCAGGAACTGAACTTGCTCCCCGCCTCCCCTAAACCACACTAAAGTGTCTACTGGCCGCTGTGCTCCCTTAGCTATAATCCTTATAACATGAACCAAGGGGAGATAAGCATGAGCCGGATGGCAAGGGTGGCAGGGGTAATGTTTTTGGTGTCGACGGCGTCCTACTTGATCGGGAGCGGGATGCTGAATGCCGTTCTAGAGCGGCCCGAATTTCTCGCCGGATTGGATGCGGACAGAACAGACCTCGTCGCAGGCTTGTTATTGGAGTTGGTCAATGCGATCGCGGTCGCGGGGATTGGAATGCTGCTCTACCCGATGCTCAGACAACATAACGAGGCGTTGGCGCTGGGCTACTTCGGAGCCCGGATTATCGAGGCTTCGATTCTCATCATTAGTTTGGCCGGTCCGCTCGTTCTCATCGCGCTCGGCGAAGATTATGCCGCGGCGGAAGGAGCGAATCGTTCTTACCTCCGAGCGATCGCCCAAGCGGCGGTAGATGCGCATTTCATGCTCTTCGAACTGGCGATGACCGTGCTGAGCCTGGGCAGCTTGTTGCTGTGTTACGTTCTCTTCCGCTCGAAGCTGGTTCCGCGAGTGTTGTCCCTGATCGGCTTCATCGGGTATGCGGGGTTGTTAGCCAGCAGCTGTCTGGCGATCGCCGGTCGTGACATCGGTGCCGTCCTGTATATTCCAGGAGCAATATTCGAGATTCTCTTCCCGCTCTGGCTCATAGTGAAGGGAGCTAATCCCCGTACGGAGAAATCCTGATGATCGGCTCGCGTTAAGCGCAAATAGCTCAATCATGACGCGAAGGCAGCCGCTCTACGGAACGGCTGCCTTCGTATTGTCATCAGCGTTTGGGAGTACCCGTGTCTCAGGTTCACCACCAGGGTATCGCATCCTGCGCACGTCCCTCTGCTACTGCTTATTCCCCACGACGGTCCGCCGCGACGCGGAACCCGATGTTCCCCGTCGAGCTGTCGGGCGTGTTGGAGCTGCGGGCCGCCACCCGGTAGCGATTGCAATACGAACGATGGCACAAATACGAGCCGCCCCGCATCGAACGCTTCCCGGTCTGCTCGGTATATTGCGGATTGACCGTGTCGGTCAGCCGATGATAGCCGGGGGTGAACCAATCCGCGCACCACTCCCAGACGTTGCCCGACAGGTTGTACAAGCCATACCCATTCGGCTCGTAGGCATCGACCGGAGCCGTGCCGACGTAACCGTCACTCGCGTTGTTCTTCACGGGGAACTTCCCCTGCCAAATGTTGCACCGATGCCGGCCATCCGGCTTCAGCTCATCGCCCCATGGATACGTTCGACCCGTCAATCCGCCTCTTGCGGCATATTCCCATTCCGCTTCCGTCAGCAGCCGCGTGCCCGACCAGGCGCAGTACGCCGCGGCGTCATTCCACGAGACATGGACGACCGGGTGGTCCAGCCGATCTGCAATGGATGAATCCGGACCTTCCGGCTTCGCCCAATACGCGCCATCGACGACGAGCCACCACGGCACCTGCTGCGGCACATTCTTGACGCGCGCGCGAGTCTCCTCCGAGGCCAGCAGATGAAAGACGAACGACCAGCCGAACCGCTCCGCCTCGGTCACGTACCCCGTGGCTTCGACGAATGCCCCGAACTGCCGGTTCGTCACCGCGTAAGGCGAAATCCCGAACGGGTCGATGCGCACCTTCCGCACCGGTCCCTCCCCATCGGCTGGAAAACCGTCCGCGGCTGCCGTTCCCATATAGAACTCCCCGCCTTCCAGCCAGACGAATTCGTCAAGCTCGGCGCGGCCAGCCGCCTGCGTCAATTCGGGCTGATTCTCGCCAGCCTCAGGCGGCATGGCTTGTTCCCGACTGGCTGAACAACAAGATTGCGTTGATTTCAACATCCTCGTCCCTCTCCTTCGTAAGTGCTGCTCTATGGGTTGTAGTATAGCGGAATTCATAGCAATAGAGAATATACGCGGCCACCCCGAATTCGAATGCGGTACTTGATCCGGCACCCGATTCCGAGCAGATGAACGGCTATTTGCTCGCCACCACCGGTCTCCGCGCAGGCAGCCGCAGCGTCAGTATGACCATGAGGACGCTCAGTGCGGCGCAAGCCCAAGCCATGCCATGCAGCTGCGGCGTCGAGATGGCCTTCCCGAATAAAGCGGCCAGCAGGCTGGAGGACAAGATGGTGCCGATGAAGCGGCTTGTCATGAACAAGCCCGATGCAATGCCCGTCTCCTCCTTTTTCACGAAGTCGTAGAGGATCGTCTGCATGCCCAGATTATTAAAGCCGTTCGCGATGCCCAGCACGCACAGCACCAGGAAGATCACGGCCGCAGGCGTGCCATCCCGAATGAGTAAGAGCATCAGCGAACCGACCACGGCCGTTAGCGTCCCAACGATCAGCGATGGCTTGGAGCCGCTCCGGTCGATCCACCGGCTGACGAGCGGGGTCACCAGCACGCTGAAGCCGGCAATGGACAGCATGACGAGCCCCGTCTGCTGCGGGTCCAGCTTCTGCACTTGTTGAAGATAGGAAGGAATGCCGAACATGATGGAATAGAAGCAGATGTTGGTCAAAATGAACTGCACATAGATTAGCGTAACGTTGACGTTATTCCGCAAGAACGCCACATCGATGAACGGCGCTCGCCGGCCACGCTCATACCGGTAGAACCAGATCGACAGTCCGGCGCCGAGCGCGAGCATCCACAAGTTCGCTCCTTCCGCCACGGAAAGGAAGAACAGCAGCCACACGAAGATCGTGGCCGAGAACAGGCCGACGCCCGGCCAGTCCATGTCGGATAGACGCCCGCTCTGCTGCGTATCGCGGGGAAACACCTTCCAAGCGATCAGGAAGGAGCCGACGATGAACGGGAAATTGCATAGGAAAATAAGCGGCCAATCCCCGTAATGCAGCAGCATGCCGCCGAGCGAAGGGCCGAACGCGGCCGACGTGCTGGAGAAGATCGACATCGCGCCCAGCGCCTTGGCCTGGCCCGACGTAATTTGGCTGCGGATAATGCCCATCCCGGAAGGGAACAAGGCCGAGCTGCCGAACGCCTGAATGATGCGAAACCCGATCAGCCAGCCGAAGCTTGGCGACAAGGGAGCCAGGCAAGAGGCAACCGTCACGAGCGTAAGCCCCAGCATGAACACCCGCTTGCGTCCGAACATGTCGCTCCACTTGCCCATGATCGGCTGGCCGATCGCGCTGGCCAAATAATACGTCGAGATGAGCCATGACACCTCGCCGAAGGTCAGCCGGAAGTCCTCCTGAAGCCGAGCCAACGCGACCGAAATCATCGTCGTATTGAGCGGATTCAGCAGCGTCCCAAGCGCAACGGCGGTAATAAGGAGCAGTTCTCGCCTTGTTAATCCATTACGAACTGTCGTCATTCCTCACCTCTTCTTCTGCATCCACATGTGGTAAGTACACCTCTTGGAATAGTATATATTATTTCTAGTATACCGCAACGCGCGTCCCGCACCTACTCCCCTTTCCTCCGCTGGCCTCGATAGGCGCTCGGCGAGATGCCGCTCCGCTGCTTGAACATTTTGCTAGAATGATACTCTTCCAAATACCCGCATAGCCTCGCGACCTCCCCGGCAAGCAAAAACTCCTGCCTCGTCACAGGCAGGAGTTTTCCTATTTAACGCTATTGCGCCGAACCCAGCTGAATCCACGCTTGCTGAATTTCTTCGACCGCTTGGTCTTTCGTCTTCGACTTGCCGATGTAGGCTTGCATGATTTCACCGAATTTCTGGTGGAACGTATCGAGCGAGTAGTTGACGGACAGGTCTCCGGACTTCTCGGTCTTGAGCATCTCGTCCATTTGCTTGGGCATGTCGAGCTCCGGCAGCGGCGCGTCCTTGATCGGCGGGATAACCTTCGCCACCGTGGAGAACCAGCTCTTCCCGTAGTCGGACGTGTAGAGCCAGTTGAAGAATTCGATCGTCTCTTTGGCTACGGCCGAATCCTTGTTAATGCGAAGCGCTTGGTCCGCGCCGGTAATGATCTGCGCTTGCTCGGCTTTGTCGCTGACCGGATAGCCCATGATGCCAAGCTCGAAGTCCGGCGTGATTTTCTTGATCGCTTCTTCGTCCCATGCGCCTTTGCCCGTCAAGATCGCGGCTTTGCCGGAAGCGAAATCGCTCACTTGGGCGTTGCTGTCGCGCTCGAGCGGCTTCGGCGTGCCGTGCGCCACCGTCGTGTCGATGAAGCTGAAGAAGTTATTGTAGAGCAGCGGATGATCCTGGAATTTGGTCTCCCCGGCGATGAACGCCTTCACGAGATCCTGCGCGCTCTGTCCCGCATCCTGCGCGGCTGCATCCACGAAGTGCTGGAAGATGTGCTTCCACACCCACCACTCTTTGTACGCGTTCGCGAACGGCGTGACGCCTTTCGCTTCGAGCTTCGCGATCGCGTCCTCCAGCTCGGCGGTCGTCTTCGGCGGCGCCGCGATGCCTGCGCCTTCGAACAGCTTCTTGTTGTAGATCAAGGTGAACAGATTGCCCTTCACCGGCAAGCCGAGCACTTTGCCGTCCGTGGACGTCATGTTCGCGCGCACTGCATCGGTCATCGCCGCAGCCAGCGGTTCGTTCGTCAAGTCCGCGCTGTATTCGGCGAACGTATCAATATCCCCGCCTGCCGTCGTCTGGAACACGTCCGGCGTGCTGCCGGCCGCGATTTTGGATTTCAGCACCGTATTATAGTCGGCCTGCATGATCTCCAAGTTGATCGTCACGTTCGGTTTCACTTTCTTGTATTCTTCGATGTAAGCGTTGAAGGCTTGCGTATATTCCGGCGATGCGGTGAACATATTGATCGTCACCGGCTTGGTAGCATCGGCTGCTTCCCCGGCATTCGTCCCCGCGTTCGCGTTCGTGCCGGCCGCGTTGCCGTTATTGTTGCCGCCGCATGCGGATAGCAACGTCATCGTCATGGCCAAGCTTAATGACAGTGCCATCATCTTGTTCTTCATGTCTACGCCCCACTTTCGTTATCGGTTGAACCTTTCGATGCCTATTCTATAGAAAGCGGCGCGCGACCGAAATGCACATAAGTGAAGTGTTAAGGGTAAAAAAGTGTTCTCTCCCGGTGCCGCCTCCCCCTTCCCCCTCCAGGTTAAGAAGGGCTCCGCCCCTTTGACCCCGTTTTTGTTGCTCCCTCCCCCTTCCCCCTCCGCCGCAATGCTGTCAGGTTAAGAAGGGCTCCGCCCCTTTGACCCCGCTTTTGTT